>DAOUWX010000128.1 GCA_030666935.1 Atribacterota bacterium
AACAGATTAAAGAGAGGTTAAAAAACACCGCTCTCTTTAACGCACTCATAGTAAAAGTAAGAACGGTAAAAAATATAGGAATTGACCGTATAAAATCAGCCATCCAGGATTTAATCCCCCGGATGAAACCAAACGTAGATATCGGAAAACCGAGATTATCGATTGACCGGGTCTTTAATATTAAAGGAAGCGGCATAGTAGTTACCGGCACCTTGATAGGAGGAGTTTTTCGTCAGGGGATGGAAGCAACCATCTTCCCTTCTTATAAAAACACCCGCCTTAGAAGCTTACAAACCTATAAAGAAAAAGTAGAAAAAGCCCTCCCCGGAAGCAGGGTAGCCCTCAATTTAGTAGGAATGGAAAAAAATGAACTGCACAGAGGAGACATTGTCTTTGGAACCAAACAGATTAAAGCCAGTAAGAACATAGATGTCCGGATACAGCTCCTCCACCAGCTTAAAAAATATTCTTTAGCAAATAGATCGGAAGTAGTTTTTTTCACCGGGACTAAAGAGGTTTTGGCTAAAGTAATTCTTAACCAAAAGAAATACTTCGAGCCCGGTGAAACAGGATTTGCTCAACTTCGCTTTAAAGAACCACTGGCAACTTATTTGGGAGACCGATTTATCTTAAGAATACCCAGCCCTCCTAAAACCATTGGCGGTGGATTGATCGTCGACCCCTTAGCCCATAAACACCATTTTAAGGATAAAGATATCGTTACTCTTTTACAAAAAAGAGTAAAACTTGATTTAGGTGAATTGATTTTAACTGAATTAAAAAAGGTTAATTTCATCAAAAAAGATAATTTATTAATTAATAATAATTATGCCGATTCAGAAATTAGGGAAATAGCGGAATTACTGGAAAAAGAAGGCAAAGAAATTGCTACTAATTCCTGGCTGATTGATAAAAACTATTGGCAGGAGCAAAAAACAAAATTTATGAACAGATTAAACCAGGAATATGAACTTTATCCCTTGCAAACCGGCTTTCCCTTAAATAAATTTCAGAGTTATTTTTATTATTTGAAACCTGAAATATTTAATTATTTAATAGATTCTCTGATTAATACGAGTAAAATAGGTTTAAAAAAAGGAATAATGTTTTTACTCTCCCGCAAACCTAAAATTTCTTCACAGCAAAAAGTATTAATTTCTAAGATATTAAAAATTCTGAAAGATAACCCTACTAATCCCCCTAATGAAAAAACGCTTATTTCCCAAATTGCCGGTGGCAAAGGAATAATAAATTTTTTAATTCAAGAAGGAGAAATTATCAAATTAAGCGATGGAATTTTACTTGAAAGTAAAAATTATGATATTATGAAAAACAAATTAATAGATTTTTTAAAAATAAATGGTTCTACCTCTATTGCTCAGGTTCGGGAATTGCTGGGAATAAGCCGAAAATATATTATTCCCCTGCTTAATAAGATGGATGAGGAAAAAATTACTCAACGTAAAGAAAATGTTAGAATATTAAAAACTAAACTTGACTAATTAACCTATCAGAAAGGAGACAGAAAAGGTTTGACAGACAAAAGGAAATTAACCCAAATAGTTTCTGCTGCCGGATGAGCAGCTAAATTAAATCCTAAAGATCTCGGTGAGATCTTAAAAAAAATTAATGTTTTAAAAGATAATAATCTGCTGGCCGGGTTTGAAAAATATGAAGATGCAGCGGTTTATCAATTGAACGAAGACCGGGCTCTAATTTTTACCCTGGATGTCATTACGCCGATAGTCGATGACCCGTATACTTTTGGACAAATCGCGGCAGCTAATGCCTTAAGCGATGTCTTTGCCATGGGAGCAAATCCCTTAATGGCTTTAAATATAGTTTGCTTTCCCGGTGACAGGTTAGATGACCTGGAACTTGTCTTAAAAGGAGGAGCAGAAAAAATCGCGGAAGCCGGTGCAATCCTGGTAGGCGGACATACTATAAAAGATAAAGAACCAAAGTACGGATTAGCTGTGATGGGATTAATTCATCCCCAGGATATTATTTATAATGACACTACTCAGGAAGGAGATTTACTGATATTAACTAAACCTTTGGGTACGGGAATATTATCTACCGCCCTTAAGGGTAGTATTGCCGAACCAACGGCTTTAAAAGAAACTGCTTTTTGGATGACCAAGTTAAATCAGCTTTCCAAAGAATTATTAAAATTACCCATACATGGTCTGACCGATGTCACCGGTTTTGGTTTAATCGGACATTTAAGTGAGATGCTCACTAAAAATAATTTGGGGGCTGAATTATGGATTAATGATATTCCTGTAATAGATGGTTTGGATAAATATATTTCTTCGGGGATGATACCGGGAGGAACATTGAAAAACAAGGAAATTTACTCCTGTTCCGTAGAAAAAATATCAGATATTACTTCAGAACAGGAAATTATCCTCTATGATGCCCAGACTTCGGGTGGATTGTTGTTATCTGTCAAGCCTGAAGAGGTAGAAAAGGCTAAAGAGTTATTGTATCAGCAAGGCTTTACTTTAAGCCAAATTATTGGAAAAATTATAAAAGTTTCCTCTGGAAGAAAAATAAGAATAATTTAAATAATATGGTTTAAGATAAATATACACAAAAAGAAGACAGTTTTATTTCTTTGGATTAATACAGCTGTCCACGTTAGTGTAAACTTTAGTAGGGTAGTTAGATAAAAAAGAACTCTACTTTTTTCTATCTTTTCTTTCTCCTTCTTAACTCGATACTATATACTCGATACTCGATACTTTCTTTAGTTATTTGACAAAAATATTTTTTTGTATTATAATCACTACTAATATAATAGTAATGGTAGTAATTACACAAATGACCCTCAAGAAAGTTATGAAAATTCTTGAAGGAAGTATGAGTTTTGTGGAAATGTATTCATCTATGGAAAGGAGGTGATTATCATTAAAAATAAGAAATTGTTACTCAGCTTAAGCATATTTTTTATTGCATTTTTATTTACAGGTTGTTTCCTTTTCAATAGTACACCGATTATTGAATCCGATCCAGTAACCACTGCCAAAGAGGGAGCTGTATATACTTATGATGTAGAAGCTACCGACCCTAACGGAGATACCCTAACTTATTCCCTGACTGTTAGTCCTACCGACATGACTATTAATTCTACCACCGGAGTAATCAGCTGGACTCCGACAGAAAGCCAAATTGGTGAAAACGAAGTCGTGGTAGAAGTATCTGATGGGAGCAGATCAAACACTCAAGAATTTACAATTATAGTTGATGAAGCTAAACTTGCTTCTATAGAAGTATTACCTTCTGTTATGCTTATAGAGCAAGGTAACTCACAGCCCATTGCTTCTATTACTGCTTATTATGATAACGGTACTTCTGCTGATATAGCACTTACTGTTTGTACATATGTATCAAGTAGTACTAGTGTCACGGTCACTAATGGAGTAATTACGGTATCACCGTCATGCTCAGCTACTACCGCAATTATCACCGTAAGTTATACAGAAAATGATATAACAAAAAGTGATACCGTAACCGTTACTGTTCCCTCCAGCGGTGGCTGAGGATAATAAATTCCACCGGTAGTTTACTGGTGAAAATAAAAACCTTTCTAAAATTTAAAATTAATTTATAATTAATGTTGACAAATTTACTCATATATAGTATTATCATGTTCACGTGTTAATATCAAATAAATAATTTGATTATTTAGAAAGGAAAGAAATGAATATAAACGTAACCAACAAAGCTTTAAACGAAATAAAAAAAATTATAAAAGGAAAAAATTTAACTAGTAAAAAAATAAGAATATTTTTAGCTGGAATAGGTTGAGGTGGCCCAACATTTAATCTTGCTCTGGATGAGCAAAAAGAAAATGACGAAATCTACTCAGAAGACAGTGTTGATTTTATAGCAGATAAAGGTTTAATAGATCAATATAGAGGTTTTAAGGTTGACTATTCTAACTTTTTTCTTCGGAGGGGATTTTTAGTCCATCCCTATAGCGGCCCAGCTTCCACCTGCTAACAACAAAATATAATGAAAACCTATTAGGAAATTAACTCCTAATAGGTTTTTTATTTTTCTCTTTTTTAGAAAAACTAACCTTCTCTTTTCATTACCTCTTTTGCTATTTTAGTGCTCGGGCCATCTCCCCGGGCTACAGAAATCCCTACGTTCTTCCCCACTGCCTCTGATATCTCAGCAACATTTTGATGAGTAAATCCCGGACAAAGGAGTACGGAGTGAATACCTTCTTCTTTGACCAGTTTTTTACACACTTCCACCGCCTGCTCCTGATTCTTAACTAATCTTACCAGGAGTTTGTATTTGGATGTTTCGATTACACACTGGTGTTTTTCTGGCACAGCATCGGGGGTATGAGTCAAAAATAACACTTTAAAAGCCATAATTATTACCTCCAATCTTATTTTTTTCTATCTATTAAATTATTTATACCTATACATTAATATTCTACAAAATTCTTAGAAATCCTCTTTTTTGGTAAAAACAAAAAAGGGGACAGGCTACTTTTTTAGGGGCGTATACAATACGCCCCTACGTCTTATACCTTACAAAAAGTAGCCTGTCCCCTTTTTCTATAAGTTCAATTATACAGTTATATAGCTCGGATCATGATGACCAGACCTACCACAATTATTATCACCGGCCAAAAAGTACCCCAAGCTATCCAGGTAATCCAGGGGAATAAAGTGCACCCCATAAAGACTAAACCCGCAATTATAAGAATTATTCCTAAGATAATGTTTCTGTTTCTTTCTGAATTACCTTTTGACCTTTCTTCCGGTAGATTTTCTTCTACCTTCTTACTTGCTTTATCTGTACCCTTCTTAGCATTTCCTTTAATCTCCCCTTTGTTCTCAGAATTATCTTCTGTATTTCCGTTGGGATTCTGGGGAATTATGATCCAACCAATGATATAGGCAATAATGCCGCTTCCCCCAAAGAAAAATATAAGTATAGCCAGTAATCTTACTAAAGTAGGGTCAACATCAAAATATTCCGCGATGCCTCCACACACTCCACCAATCACACAATCCTTTTTTGATCTATAAAGTTTATTTTTCATAATTAAATTCCTTTCCTTTCTATAAATATTATTTTAAAATTTATTTATATAAATATCTCCCGAAACAGTATCAACTACAATTCTATTATCTCCTGTTCCCACAGTGCCTTCAAGTTGCTTCATTTTATTAAAACTAATTATGGTAATGGGGAACTTAGCAACAACCTCTCCTGAAACAGTATTGGTTTTTAAGTAAAACTCTGCATATTGAGGTAAATCAATTTTAACTTTTCCGGAAATTGTTTTAACACCAATATTATAATCGAAAACCCTGTATCCAACGTCTATATCTCCTGAAACTAAATCTGCTTTTAAATTTCCCGAAAAATCTACTATATCTACATCTCCGGAAGTAATATTAAGTATTAGATTATCTGAGCCAAGAGACTCTATCCTCAAATCTCCGGAGACCGTTTCACATTGAAAATTATTTAGATCTAAATTGCTAATATCTACATCTGCTGATACCGTATCTATAATAATACTCTCCCTATAATCTTGAGGGATATAAACATCTAAAACCGCATTAGC
>DAOUWX010000198.1 GCA_030666935.1 Atribacterota bacterium
CTGTATTATTAATTTATATTATTTTTTGTTATCAGAAAAAAATAAATCATTGGCATTTCGCTGATCTTTTTGTTCCTGCCATTCCTTTAGGTTATTCCTTTGGCAGATTAGGGAATTTTATAAACGGTGAGCTTTACGGTCGGGTTACTACCTTGCCCTGGGGAATGTATTTTCCTTTAGACCCCACTCATCAATTAAGACATCCCTCTCAACTTTACGAAGCCTTTTTTGAAGGGATATTCTTATTTATAATTTTTTGGAGCATAAGGAAAAGAAAATATTTTGATGGTTTTTTTCTTTCTCTTTATCTTGTAGGATATGGTTTAGCCCGTTTTTTTATCGAGTTTGTCCGGGAACCGATTTCCAGTGCAGCCTTTAGATTAGGTCCTTTTAATTTAGCTCAGATTTTTTGTATAGGAATGATGTTAGTAGGAATTTTTATTTTTCTGATAAAAAAACCAACTATACAGTCCATCACTTAATAAAGAATTTATACTAAAAAGTTTAAATGAAGTTATATTTTAAAGAAAATATATAAATAAATCCAGGAAATCGGATTTTAAGAATAAATTTTGCGAGACTATAATAACAAAGACATAGTGCAAAAAATGAAGAGGTAAAGATGGATAGTCAATTTCTTATTTATCTAGCTATAGTAGCTATTATAGGTATACTTTTTAGGAATGATTATCTTGGTTTTTAATTTAGAAATTTTTATAAAAGAAGACCTTTTTGTTGTTTGTTTGTATAATAGATTTTTATAAAATTCAGGATTGGTATTCTTCTTTTGTGATAAAATGACCGCCGGTAATTTCTTCTGATATCTTCCGATAACTTCGGTCAAATTCTAAATGCAGGTTGATTCGGTTAGGGCAAGAAGCGCCAATCAGTTCTTTTTTTAGAATATAGGCCGGTCCATCATCTTTATAAGTGGGCGCAAGGTCATTATACTTCCTGATAAGTGTTCTAAATTTTTCTCCGCATTTATCACATTGAGAATAAATCCAGAGCATTCCCGAGGAATCTTCTTCTCCTTTTCCAAACAATTTTTTAAAAAAACCAGGACTCATTTTAATACCTCCTTGAAAATCTGTAAATAAAAAGAAAAAACATTTAATAAACTTAACATTTAATGTATTAATTTAATTGAATAGAAATTTTCTTTTTCCCTAAATCATAATTAGTATATAGCGAATAGTCGTTAGTCGTTAGTTTTAAATACAATTTCTTATTTTTCAGTTATTGGTTATCATTATACAGCGAAAAACTTAAAGCTAAAAGCGAAAAACCATAATCTAAAACTCAAAACTTTTTTCTCGGTATTAAATTCTAAGTTCTGTTTTTTGCTTCTTTAGTTTTCCATTTTTGCAATATATATGATAGATAAGAAAGATGAAAATCAATATATAACACAATATATTCAAGTTTTAAATTTTAAGCTTTGGCTTTACGTTTTGCGCTTTTCGTTTTTCGCTATATAATGTACGCCCCACACTAGCTTATTATAACATAGTATATATTTAAATTAAATTAGAAAAATTTTAAATTATTTTTAAAAAAAAGAAGGAGTTTTTAATTTTTTGTCGAATATATAAAAGGGTGTATTTGTTTTTAAAAATTTTATAGATCTAAAGGTATAAAGTGGAAGAAAGTACCATAGACAAATTAAAGGCGTATTTAAAAGTTTTAGAGGAACGTTATAAATATTATTATGAAGTAGAGAGAGATAAAGAAATATCCGGTCTAAAGGTAGATATATTTGCCAAATCGTCCATCGAACATTTTCGCCAAGTCTTAACCAAGAGTATAAAAATTGACCAACATTATACTAAAGAATACGCAGTAGTTAAGGCGGAAAAAAGATTTTTAGATAAAAATGAAGTAGAAGAATTTTCTAAATATTTAAAATCTTTAATTAATGAACTGTTCACTCCTTCGGTAGATATTATGTCTACTATTATAAATGGAGTATTGGTTTCTGCTTCGGGTTTTTCGGAGGAGGCGGTAAGCTTTGCTAAAAAGTTTAAATTTTCCAAATCTTTCTTGTTGGGCATCAAGGGATGGTGTGATATAAGGCTTATTTTAGTTGATTTAAAGGAAGAAAAGTTATATTCTAATCAAAAAGGGAAAGAAGTGCTTTCTGCTTACAATATTAAATCTTCTTCAGGGGGTGATAAGACTAAAAAATAAATATTATAGAGTTTTTATAAAGAATAAGTTGCTGGGACAAAGAAATTTGATATATTATTTTTTTATGAATATTATTTTCTATTTAATAAAAAAGGAGGTTATTGTAGATGAATCTTTTAATTTTAGTTTTAATAGCTCTTGTTGCTTTTGCGATTGCCCTTAAAACCTATGGAGGTTATTTAGGGAAACTTGTTGGCTTAGATGACAGCAAAAAAACCCCGGCTCACACTATGACTGATGGAGTGGATTATGTTCCGGCAAAAGCACCAGTTTTAATGGGGCATCATTTTGCTTCCATTGCTGGAGGAGGACCAATTGTAGGACCTATCGCAGCTTCTTGTTTTGGCTGGCTTCCCTGCTTTTTATGGATTGTTATAGGAAGCATCTTCATCGGCGGAGTGCATGACTTTATGGCCCTTATTTCCTCGGTGAGACACGAAGGCAAAACAGTAGGAGAAGTAGTTGGAAAAAATGTAGGCAAGAAAGCAAAAATATTATTTTTAATATTTATTTGGTTAGCTTTAGTATTAGTAGTGGCTGTTTTTGCTATCTTAGTTGCTAAGACCTTTGCGGCCAGTTCTTCAGTGGCTACGGCTTCAACTTTAATGATGCTAATTGCTATAGGAATGGGATTTGCTCTTTACCGTAAAGGAATGGCCTTAGGTACAGTTACTATAGTAGGAGTAGTTTTACTATTTGTAGCTTTTTGGATTGGTGTATCTGCACCTTTCCTATCATTTAGTTTTAATACCTGGATTTGGATATTGTTCGTTTATATCTTTTTTGCCTCATCTATGCCAGTTTGGGTTTTGTTACAACCTAGAGATTACTTATCTTCATTCTTGCTTTACACCGCTTTAGGTGGAGCTGTTTTAGGTATACTTTTTGGGGCTCCACAATTAGAACTTCCTGCCTTTACTGCTTTTAAACAACCGGTGGGCTATCTCTTCCCCATGCTCTTTGTGGTAATTGCCTGTGGAGCAATCTCTGGCTTCCATTCTCTTTGCTCCTCCGGAACTACCTCTAAACAGTTGAATAAGGAAACAGATGCTAAAGTAATAGGTTATGGAGCAATGCTATTAGAAGGTTTATTAGCGGTTATTGCTTTAGGTACGGCGGCTATGTTAACTAAAGAAGGATTGGCAGACGGATTGGCTAATTGGGGTGGACCGGTTGGTGTTTTTTCTCATGGTATAGGAAGCTTTTTAGCTAATTTAGGTATACCTGAGCAGATAGGAATAACTTTTGGTGCTTTAACTGTATCTTCATTCTTACTTACTTCTTTAGATACTGCGACGAGATTGGGAAGATATGCCCTGGAAGAATTAACTGCTGACTGGGCACCTGCAATTTCCAATAGATATGTAGCGACTATTATTACTATCGCAGCTGGTGGAGGACTTGCCTTAAGTGGTAGCTGGAGTGCTATCTGGCCGGTATTTGGGGCTTCCAACCAACTGCTCGCTGGTCTGGCTTTATTAGGAGCAACTGCCTGGTTAGCCCATATGGGTAAGAAATATACGGTAACTTTATATCCTATGGCATTTATGATTATTGTTACGGTTTTTGCCCTGTTAAATATGATATTTACAAATTTTGGCAAAGGAAATTATTTGTTAGGATTTGTATCAGTTGTTCTGTTGATATTAGCTGGATTTGTGGTTAATGAAGGAATGCAGGCAATAAACAGATTTAAAACAGAGGTAAAACCTGAATAATTACAAATAAACATAGTTAATTAAAACTTTTATAAATTTAATGATCAATAATTTATGTCCCGGCAACTTATTTTAGTAAATAAAATAAATAATAAGGCTAACAGGTTTTTTAATTTTGTTAGCCTTATTTTATTGAAAACCTATTCAGTATATAGTATATCGTATATAGTATTTAGTGAAGAAAATAGAAGTCAGAAGATAAGATAGTATCGAGTATTGTGTATATAGTAAAGATAGTTAACCGGTTATCCGGTTTGCCAGTCTACCGGTCGCCCGGTCTTCTGGTCTACCAGTCAATA
>DAOUWX010000196.1 GCA_030666935.1 Atribacterota bacterium
AATTCCATATTTGCTTTCCATGACTTCAAGAACAACTTGCAACACTTCTCCATACATTTTGTCTTCAGGCACAGAGAGGAAGATGTCAGCAATTCGTGTTCTGATCCCGAGGTCCCGTTCTGACTTGCTCAGTGCCTCCAACGCCTGCCTGCGCTCCCGGTATGTCTCTGCTTCCTTTAGAGCCCTTTTAACAATAATACCCAAACGAGAGAGATTGCCTTTAAAAATAATATCCGTTGCTCCGGATTTCATACATTCGACAGCAACATTTTCGCCAGTTGTGCCTGATACCATAATCAGAGGGATTTCCGGCATAGTTTCCTGTCGGATCTGCAAGACAGCCATACCATCATTAGAAGGGAGAGAATAATCTACAAAGATCAAGTCGGGTTTTTCAGCAAGGGCTTTTCTAAATGCTTTTTCTGTTTCCACCCTTCTCCATTTTACAGTAAAGCCTTCCCGCTCAAGCTCCTTTACCGCTAACTCTGCATCATCAGGATTATCCTCCAGAATCAGCAAATGCAGTGTTTTATTCTCCACGACTTAGCTCCTGTTTCCAATAGTTCAGCTATTTTTTAACTAAAATCGACACAAATCTACTTTATACATTATTTATCAGTGATTTACAATAAAATCCTGTAAAAATCATTTTCAAAAGAGCCAGTTTCAAAACGTTTCAGCCCGAAGTCTGCGCTTATCTGTTCAAGTTCAACCCTAATTACACAGTTCGGAGCAAAAATCGAGAATTTTTTAGTACTCGAAGTTGGTAACTTCGTGATTTAACATACATAATTTTGGGGAGGTGGTTTTTACACGCAGAAATATATGGTGCGGAAAATATGAATAATAATCACATAAATAGCTTGACATATATGGATAGACGATTTATATATCGGGTTAAGAAAATGAAAGGAATGCACTTTTACCTTAAAGCTAATAATATCGCCCTATGTTTCCAAGAATCTCCAGATCGAAGAAAAAGTCAGGAACCTATGAATATCTCGTTATCAGTGAATCAATCCACGTTAAGGGAAAAGGCTCAACCACACGGGATGTTGCAAACTTAGGAAATATTAAGAAGTTAAAACCGAATGAAATCGAAAATCTTATTGACGGGTTAATTCGCCTTTTTCAAGTAGAGAAATATTCGTTATCGGAACAAGTTGAAATTCTGGAATCCTTAGAGCATGGCAGTATTATTTTTTGGCAAAAACTTTGGAACAAAATCCGTTTATCTGACTCAATAAAAAAACTAACCCGAAGTAAAAAAAGTCGGATCAAAATAGATGTAGAAAAGTATGTTGAAATGATGGTCATAAATCGTTGTGTTGATCCGTACAGCAAACTGGGGACAACACGATGGGTAGAACGAACATCTTACAAGGCTATGAAGGGATATCATGATCTACCTTTAGATGTGGAGTATTTTTACCGCAGCATGGATTATCTGTTAGCAATAAAAGACGAAATAGAACTGAAATTATACGAAAGATTGAAAACCCTTTTCAGCATAAATGTGAAATTAACTTTTTATGATATTACATCAACTTTTTTCCATACCGATAATTGTTCAATCGGTAAAAAGGGTCATAGCCGGGATCATCGCTCAGATAAAGAACAGATAGTAATAGGGGTCGTAACCTCCTGGGAGGGATATCCAATCAAGCATTATGTTTTTGAGGGAAATACAAAAGATGAAAAGACGGTGATTGACGTCGTAAAGCAGCTTAAGAAAGAATATCAGATTGAGGAAACCACTTTTGTCGGTGACCGGGGCATGATTACGAAATTAAATCTTTCGGTTATTGAAGATAATGGCTTTAATTATATTATGGGAGTTAAGCATCGTCAAAGCGAAATGCATGCGATGCTGTTAGCCGATGATGAACTGGACGAGAACTTATACCAGGAACATAAAGGCCTAAAGATCCAGGAGCGGCAATTTTTAGTAAAAGACTTTCTGTTGTGGAAAAGCAAAGTTATTTTAAATGAGAAAGGCATTTCTACCGAGGATCAGGCGTTTTCATCTCTGAAGGGATTAATTGGTTCACTTAATAATTTGGATAAAGTTGAATACGCGCCCATAAAGAAATCTGTGTTGGCCCTAACACCGGATAGCAGGATATGCAGGCGAATATCTGCCTTAATCCGAAAATATAACGGGCAATATGAAAATAGACTAAGATCGATAATCTGTTTAAATCAGGAAAGGCAAGCGCTTGCCAGGCAGAAAAGAGAAGCAAAAATATCAAGCATGTCAGAGTCTTTGTCCGAATTGTTTTCAAAAGTTAAAAAAGAAGCAGGATCTGTCAAAGTTGAAAATAAAATTGATAAAATATTTGAGGGTTATAAACGCCGATACAAAAAGTTTTTTACAATTTTTCGTGACCCGCATCAAAAAGCAGTTGGTTATACCCGAAATGAGAAGGCATTAACTGAA
Organism: Atribacterota bacterium; assembly: GCA_030666935.1. Classification (GTDB taxonomy): domain Bacteria; phylum Atribacterota; class Phoenicimicrobiia; order Phoenicimicrobiales; family Phoenicimicrobiaceae; genus Sediminicultor. The sequence continues at coordinate 2,441 of DAOUWX010000196.1, forward strand.
GAAAAAAAATATGATGGAATATTTATCCTTGCTACGAACAGCCAAGACCTTAAGCCAGGTAAGGTTGTAGATTCATATAAAAATCTACAGGAAGTTGAAATGATTTTTGATGACTTAAAGCATTTTGTTGATATCCATCCAGTCAGGCACTGGAAAGAAGTACGAGTACGAGCGCATGTATTTCTTTGCATTCTGGCATTATTGCTGAAAAGGATATTTGAGATTAATTATTTAAACGGCAAAGCCTGCATGCAGCCGTTAGAAGAGATATCAAAGTCAAAACTAATCAAGTATGAAGTTAAATATTCAAAAAAAGAAGACCGGCGTCAAATTTTTCCAAAAGTTACCCAGACAACGCCGGCTCAAAAAGAAATTTTCAAAATGGTGGGGATAAAAAATCCAATGAGTTTGGAAAATTTAGTATGGTGAGGAAAGATAAATTAAATCCGCAGTTATTACAAGAACTTAAATTTTTAACTGTGTAATTAGGGTTATACATCAAGATATATAATGAATAATTGTTATCGTATTAACAATGGTACAAACCCAAAGTTTGTACATATAATATTGCAAATTATTACAAGAATATTAAAAGATTGCAAATTAATTTTCTTTTTCGATGGGTTCGAAGCCGAAAAGTTCAGGATGGATGCGTCGTGCCAGGTATTCAAGGCCGTCCACCAGGCGCGGGGTAGGGCGGTCAGAGAGGTTGGAGTCTTCAAGGTATATGCGTTCATCTCTCACGGCAGGCAGCCTGGGCCACTTGCTCCATTCCTTTTTTACCTGATTGAATATGGTATTTCTTGACATGGACGTAATAATGAAAACTTCAGGGCTCAGAGACAGAACCTGTTCCTTGCTAAAGCGGGGATAGGGGATCGGGCCTTTGGAAAGGTTATTCCCGCCGGCAAGTTCGATCAGTTCATGGGCAAATGTATGGGTGCCGACTGACACTATCGGTGCAATTCCGATCTGGAAGAAAACCCGGGGGCGATAAGTCACATTTGCTATTTTGGTTTTGACTCTTTGAATCCTTGAATTCATGTTATTGACAACTAAACTGGCTTTTTCACAGGCATTTAAAAATATGCCTATTTCAGTGATGGTTTGCATAACGGTTTTCAGATTTCTAGGATTAACGGCATATACAGGTATGTTCAGCGATTCCAGTCTGCTAATCACTATTTTCGGGTTACCGTCCTTGATGGCAATGCAAAGATCCGGTTTTAAGCTTACAATTTTCTCCAGATCCAGGTGAACATAAGAGCCGACTCTGGGAAGTTTTTTTGCGGCTTCAGGATAATCACTGAACCTGGTTACTCCTGCTAACCTGTGTTCCTGACCCAGGGCAAAAACAATCTCTGTGATACTCGGAGCCAAAGATACAACCCGTATGGGATTTTCAGGAATGGAAACCTTACGTCCGATCTGGTCTGTAAAAATTTTGGATGCGTATATATGATTAGCCGGAAAGAAAATTCCTGCTATTAAGATGATTGCAATAGGTGTTTTATAATTCATGGTGTTTATCAGGCTTTTCTTGAGTTTTTTCAGGGCATACTTAAATAATGGCTGAAGAATGGGATAGTCAAGTAGTTTGTTTTACAGTCTCGGTAATTTGAAAAAGATTGCCATTAATGGGTCAGTTTGATAGCCTGTGGTTGGCATTGAATTTTGTTATACAGTATTTACCAGGCGTCGCTTAAATTAGGCTGAGGCACGCAGGAAATACCGGATTTTTATGATAATATCTACCAGATATAAAAGGAATAAGTGAAAAATGA
>DAOUWX010000341.1 GCA_030666935.1 Atribacterota bacterium
ATTAGTCGTTAGTGAATAGTGAATAGTCGTTAGTATTAAATACAAGATATATAATTCACTAATTGGCCGATTGACCAATTGGGAAATAATATAGAATAGATTGTAGTAACAATTGACAATTAAAAAAATATAAAATATAAAGCAAAAATTATAGGGGTGTATTAAATACACCCCTATAAACTTAAATAAGAAAATGAAATTTAAATAAAAAAAGAAAGGATTGAAAATAACATGCAAATTGAAATGTTAATCCCTTTAAGTGGTATCATTGCCCTTATATTTGCTGTATTTCTTTCTCTGAAGGTAATTAGAGAAAAGCCGGGAAATGAATTAATTAAAGAAATATCTAATATGATTGAGAAGGGAGCTATGACTTTTTTAAAAAGAGAATATAGCGTTTTGGTATTTTTTATTATTATAGTCGGTCTTATACTGGGCTGGGTGAGGAGCCCTATTACCAGCTTGTCTTTTGTAGTTGGGGCAATTTGTTCTGGATTAGCAGGTTTAACCGGAATGAAAATTGCCACTAAAGCAAATTCGAGGACTGCTAATGCGGCCATAGAGGGAGGAATAACCAAAGCATTAAAAGTTGCTTTTTCCGGCGGTGCGGTGATGGGTATGTCAGTAGCAGGTTTTGGATTATTAGGTTTAGGCACTTTATATTACTTCATCAGAGAACCTGAAATTATAAATGGATTTGCTTTGGGAGCAAGCTCTATAGCTTTATTTGCCAGAGTAGGTGGAGGAATATTTACAAAAGCTGCAGATGTGGGAGCTGATTTAGTGGGAAAAGTTGAAGCAGGAATACCCGAAGATGACCCTCGTAACCCGGCAGTTATCGCTGATAATGTAGGAGATAATGTAGGAGATATAGCAGGAATGGGTGCAGATCTATTTGAATCTTATGTAGGTTCAATTATTTCCAGTATGATTTTGGGTGGATTATTATTTGAAGGAACTAAAGGAGTTATATTCCCTCTATTGTTGGCTGCTTGTGGGGCAATTTGTTCTATTATAGGCACCTTTTTTGTAAAGACCAAAAGCGAAAAGAATTTACACAATGCCTTAACCAAGGGGACTTTAGTAAGCGGATTTTTGGTAATTATTGCTTCTGCTTTCCTTTCTAATGTTTTATTTAATAGTTTTAATGTATTTTATGCCACCGCCGCTGGATTAATTGCCGGTATAATTATCGGATTGATAACTGAATATTATACCTCCTATCATTATCCTCCGGTAAAGGCAATTTCTAAGTCATCACTTACTGGAGCAGCAACTACCATTATTTCGGGATTGGCTGTTGGTATGCAAAGTACCGCTATACCACTAATCGTGATCTCTATAACAGTTTTAGTTGCCTATAAATTCGCGGGCTTATACGGTATTGCTGTTTCAGCAGTAGGGATGCTTTCGATAATCGGTATGACGGTTTCTGTTGATTCCTATGGTCCAATTGCTGATAATTCCGGTGGAATTGCCGAAATGGCTGGGCTGGATCCCAAGGTTCGAAAAATTACCGATTCATTAGATGCTGTAGGAAATACTACAGCTGCTATCGGAAAAGGTTTTGCTATCGGTTCAGCAGCATTGACTGCTTTGGCTCTATTTTCAGCTTATTGTAAATCTGTAGGATTAGAAACTATAAGCATAACTAATCCGATAGTGGTAGCAGGGATGTTTATAGGTGGTCTTTTGCCTTATCTTTTTTCTGCTTTAGCCATAAATGCAGTAGGGAAAACAGCTTTCTTAATGATAGAAGAAGTTCGAAGACAATTTAGAGAAATAACTGGCCTGAAAGAGGGAAAAGCTAAACCGGATTCTGCGAAATGTGTGGATATTAGCACTAAGGGAGCTTTAAAAGAGATGGTGTTGCCTGGGTTATTAGCCATAGTATCTCCTATAGCAGTAGGAATAGTTCTTGGCCCTGAAGCGTTGGGAGGCATGTTGATTGGAGCGGTGTTAGTAGGAGTATTGTTGGCTATACAGATGGCCAATTCCGGAGGAGCCTGGGATAATGCTAAAAAATATATTGAAATGGGAAATTATGGAGGAAAAGGCACAAAAGTCCATGAGGCAGCAGTAATAGGTGACACTGTAGGTGACCCTCTTAAAGATACTGCCGGTCCTTCTATGAATATATTGATTAAAGTTATGTCTATAGTCGCTCTGGTGTTTGTTCCTCTGTTTATAAATTAGTCGTTAGTATTAAATACAGGTTGAAAGTTAATTTGCTTACTTGGTTACCCAGTTACCCAGTTTACCAGTTGGCCAGTTAGTTCTAGTCATCAATTTCAAATACAAGTTTTCAGTTGTAAGTTGGAGTTAGCTGATACAGTTAACTAGCTTAATATTAATTCTTCAACCGGGTAACCGGTAAACTGGCTA
>DAOUWX010000283.1 GCA_030666935.1 Atribacterota bacterium
AAATGTTAGTATAAACTTTTTCTATCTTTCCTTTCTCTTTCTTAACTCGATACTATCTTTAATCTTTCTTTTCTTTTTCTTTCTTTCTTGACCCGATACTCGATACTATATACTCGATACTGTTTTTACTCGATACTTTCTTTCAATACTATTTGAATATCTCATAGAATATATTCTAATTAAGTTAGAGAGGATATAATAGACAATAAAAAAACAATAAAATATATATTGACGCCATCCGGAATTTTTAAAAATTTTTAAATGAAGGGAGGCTGCAAATAATGAAAGAAGAAGAATTCTATCAAAAAGAACTCAATCTAATAAAAGAAAAATTGAGTGAAGTTAAGAAAAAGGTAAATATAAACAGACAGAAAAATAAAAAATTAAGGGATAAAAGAGAAACATTGTTAGTTGATACAGTATTAAAAGCAGGTGACTTAACAGAAAACTTACAAAAGACTGAGAAATTTAAAGAGGATATTGAAAAATTAGAAGATGAATTCAAGGACCTTAAAACCATTATTAAGGGTTTAGAATTGCGGGAAAAGATATTTAAATCGATAATTAGTGAAAAAATAGAAAATTTTTAAATTTTTCTTTCTTGTAACCCGAAACAAGAAAAGAAAAACAAAGCAGATAAAGATAGGAGGAAATAAATGAGTTCAAAAGTTCCAACCAGAGAAGAAGCTTATCAGCTACTCACCGAATATAATAAAAGTGACAGTCTGATAAAACATGCCTTGGCCGTAGAGGGAGTTATGCGCTATTTTGCCCGCAAACGGGGAGAAGATGAAGAAAAATGGGGTGTTATCGGCCTGGTTCATGACCTTGATTATGAGCAGTTTCCCGAAGAGCACTGTCATAAAAGTGAAGAGATATTAAAAGAAAAGGACTGGCCCGAAGAATATATTCGAGCAGTAGTAAGTCATGGTTGGGGCCTCTGTTCAGAAGTTGAGCCGCATACAGAATTGGAAAAAGTTCTTTATGCTATAGATGAGCTTACCGGTCTGGTGGTAACTACAGCTTTGGTTCGACCCTCTAAAAGTGTTATGGATGTAAAAGTAAAATCGGTGAAGAAGAAATGGAAAGACAAAAGATTTGCAGCCGGGGTAGATAGATCTATTATCGAGAAGGGTGCCCAGATGTTAGGCATGGAGCTTACTGACCTTCTTGCTGATACCCTTGCTGGTATGCAGGAAGTGGCAGAAGCTATCGGCTTAAAAGGAGTGCAAGTTTAGAAAGCGAAGAATCAACTTACTTAGAATGATGTTTTGCTTTTTGGAAAATGTTTAAACAAATAGGACAGAGCGACACTCTGTCCTATTTATTTAAACATAAGTTATCAGGAGGAATAATTATGAAAAAATTCGAAGAAATTAATCTAAATATCCGAAAGGCTTCCGTAGAGGATGTCCCCTTAATTCTTAAATTTATAAAAGAACTTTCAGTATATGAAAAAATGACAAAAGAAGTAGTGGCTACTGAAGATATTCTCCGAGAAACCCTCTTTGGAGATAAATCATACGCCCAGGTCCTTATAGCAGAAATTAAGGGAAAGCCCGTAGGTTATGCTTTATATTTCTATAATTTCTCTACTTTTGTGGGGCGACCCGGTCTTTATATAGAAGATGTATTTGTTTCTGAGGAATATCGGGGGCAAGGAATCGGCACTGCCTTATTTAAATATTGTGCTCATATTGCCAAAGAAAATAAATGTGTTAGAATGGAATGGCTTGTTTTAAACTGGAATCCCGCTCGAGAATTTTATGACAATATGGGCGCAAAACCTATGGACGAGTGGGTGGTGTATCGTTTAACCGCTGATGCTTTAGACAATATGGCGGATTTAGGGTGAGGGGGAACGGGCAGGTAAAATCTTATCCATCTGGACAATTACCACCGAAAATGCAACCATCAAAATTCCTACCAATTTCCATCCCCAAAGAGCTTCCTTAAATATCAGATAAGAAAGTATAACCGATACCACCAGTTCCAGGGTGCTGACAATTCCTGCCTTTGATGCTTCAATACCATAAGATAACCCGGTAATATATAATCCGTAAGCCAGCACGGTAGAAATTAAACCCATAGAACATAATAATAGCCACATATTTAAATTTAGCTTCATTTGGAAAATATCTAAAGGATGAGAAAAAGGTAGGTAAAAAAGAAGTCCGAATCCGATAGAATACGCGATAATGGCAAGAGGGTGATACTTGTTTATTATTGCTTTACTTAAAATAGTAAGTAAGGCAAAGGTAAAGCCTGCTCCCACTCCCATTAAAACCCCCGGTAAATTTAGTTTAAGTGTATCCATTAAACCCCCGGTGGCGGCAAAGAAACATCCTCCTATACAGAGGAATAAGGCTGCAGTTTTAAAGGGAGTAAACAATTCTTTATAAAAAATTCTTGCCATAACGGCAATAAATATCGGTGCAGTATATAATAGAGTTACTGCTGTGGCAACGGTAGTTTTTTGAATTGCACTAAAATACAATACATTAAAGAAAAATTGACTACAAATTCCTATTAATGAAATATAAATAAGACCTTTCAGGTCTACTTTTAGTGCCTTTCTATTAGTGAAGAAGATGAAAGGGAAGAGTACTAAAACCGCAAATATCATTCTCCATAATACAATAGCCTGAACCGATAATTGATAATTGAGTAGAGTTTTTACTTGTGGTCCTATTGTCCCCCATAAAATTCCGGCTGCAGCTACCATTAGATAACCCTTGGTCTGTCTTTTCAAATCTATTCTTATCCTTTCTTCTTTTTTTTATTTTACTTCTCCAAAATCATTTAATCATAATTCTACCATAACATTAACATTAATAACATATCTAATGATTCAAAAAACCGCCACATGTTTCACTGCACTTATATTTTTCTAAACCCACACATCTCCTCCCCCTTTGAGGGGGGAGGATTAAGG
>DAOUWX010000336.1 GCA_030666935.1 Atribacterota bacterium
CCCCGGCAAAGGCTTCCATTAAATTTTTTTCGGTTTTTGTTCCTTTTAAATCTTTCATTTTTCATCCTCCTAAATATCCTTTAATATTCTATTTAAAATTTACTCGTTTAATATTTATAAATTTTTATGTTTTTCTGCTATTTCTCCGGCTAATTTTATTAAAGAATTGTAATCTTCTTCTTTAGGGTACCCCTTTATTATTACCGGAGAAAGAATCTCTACTTTTAAATTACCAACCATCGCGCTAATATCTTCCAGCATCTTTCCTCCCCATCCATAAGAACCGATAACCGAGGCATATCTCAACTTTGGTCTTAAGGCATTAGCCAGATAAACTGCTGAAACTACTTGAGGATGTGCACCGGTCAAAACCGTAGGTGAGGCAATTACGATGGTGGCGGCATCCACTAAGGCTATGGCTAATGCACCTATATCGGTCCTGGAAAGATTAAAGGGTTTTACAGTTATCCCCCTTCTTATTAATTCTTCAGCCAGGATATACACCATCTCCTCGACACTACCGTGCATGGAAACATAGGGAATAATTACTTCATTTTCCACCTCATCAGAAATCCATTCTCTATAAGCAGATAAAATAAATTCCGGATGAGAATAGATCTGGCCGTGACTGGGGGCAATAGTTTTAATCTCCAATTCCTTCAATCTCTCCAAATGTTTTTTGATATTACTGCGGAAAGGCATCATAATCTCTGCATAATAACGCTTGGCGGCAAAGTAAACTTTAGACTCATCATCTACCCATAAATTGCTCTCGGCAAGATGTGCCCCGAACAGGTCACAACTGAACAAAATCTTGTCTTCTTCTAAATAAGTTAACATGGTTTCCGGCCAGTGCACCCAGGGAGCGAATATAAACCTTAGAGTTTTTCCTCCTAAAGAGAGAGTATCATTATCCTTTACGGTTATAATCCTATCTTCCGCTACAAGAAGGTGTTCCATCAGCATTTTCTTGCATTTCTCGTTGGTGACCACTTTTGCTTCCGAATATAATTCTAACATTAGAGGAATAGCCCCGGAATGGTCCTGTTCGGCATGATTTACCACTATATAATCCAGATGCTCTATCTCTAAATCGTCCAAATTGTCCAATAAATCATCTTCTTTGTTCGGGTCAACCGTATCTATTAAAGCCGTCTTCTTCTGACCTTTTATCAGATAAGCATTATAGCTGGTGCCCTCGGGAAGAGGGATGAGCTCATCAAATAGCCTCCTATCCCAGTCAATCGCCCCTACCCAATGAATATCTTTTTTTACTTTTTTTACAGCCATCTCTAACTCACCTCTTCAAAATCATCTTTGCCAACACCACATATCGGGCATAGCCAATCATCGGGCAGGTCTTCAAAGGGAGTTCCTGGATTTACCCCTGATTCGGGATCGCCTTTCTCGGGTTCATAGATATATCCACAAACTGTACATTTAAATTCAGCCATTTTTTCTAACTCCTTTCTTTCTTTATTTATTTCTTTTTTCGATTTTTCCTCTTTCGGAATGTAAGTTGGTGCAGTCTTGGGGGAAACACCTTTTTTAATCTGATGGTAATAATCGTAAGTCAACGGTTTTGCCTTTTTAATATTCCCTGCCTCAACAACTTTCCCTACAAATAGAGTATGGGTGCCCGCATCCATTTCCATAATTACTTCGGCCTCCATAAAAGCTAAAGTGTTTTCCATAATTATGGGCGAACCGGTTACCCCGATCTTATAATTTACTCCCTTAAATTTGTCTTCATTTCTTCCTGATTTAAAACCAAATCTTCCGATAAATTTCATATCGGTTTCCTGTTCTAAAACCGAGACAGCAAAGACTTTACTTTCGGTAATAAACTCATGGGTTAAATTTTTTTTGTTAATGCAAACTGCGATGGTAGCCGGCTCGGAAGTTGTCTGAAAAACTGTATTGGCAATCTGTCCATTTATGCTGTCTTCTTTTTTTGAACTGACTATATAAATACCGTAACTGATATTGTAAAGTGCTTTTAAATCCATTTGCTTATCTCCTTTTAAAGATTAAGGGTCAGGGGTATATGGGCTTATACGCCCCTACACCTGAAAAATTATAATCCTCTGCCTGTGCCTGCAATTACTGTACTATTTGCCTTCTTTATGTTCCCATAATCCATGAATATTACAGTATTCTCTAATCTTCTCCAATCCTTCTGTATCTTTAAATAGGGATTCCGGCTTATCACCCGGCTTCAAAAATTTTCGGGAAGCACCTTTTTCGGTAACAACTTCGATCCACTCAATATAGTGTTTCTCTTCCATGGGATGGAGGGTTGAACCGACTACCGCTTTAATCCCGGAAGGAATTTTTTCCATCACCGGTACATGTTTTTCGGTAGCTTGCTCAGCAGTCTGTTCTTCCATCAGCTTCATTTCCTGCCCGCAGCAGACTAA
>DAOUWX010000232.1 GCA_030666935.1 Atribacterota bacterium
CCAGTTAATTTTAATCGTTAATTTTAAATACAAGTTCTCAGTTGCAAAATGAGAGTTAGTTGATACAGTTAACCAACCTGATTTTAATTCTTTAACTGGGTAACCGGTAAACTGGTTAACCGACTAACTATCTTTACGAGATACGAGATATGAATCTGGTTTTTCACTTTTAATAATATTACCCCTCTTTAATATCCTTGTCAATTAACCGGAAGATATCATACTTCCTTAATCATTTTCTTTTTCTTTGCTCAATACACGATACGATATACTCGATACTTTCTTTTTACCTCTTTACTTTTTTACAAAATGTACTACAATAAAAAAGATTTTATGTCTAATTTTTTTTTGTGATATAATAAAAAACACCTTAGAATAAAATAATAAATAATCGAATAGCTTATTAAAGACCTATAATGTATTAATTAGGAGTAAAAATGGATAATACAACTGATAACCCCCCAGAAGAAAATTTAATTAAAGAAATATTAGCCTGGAAGAAAAAGAGAGGAGCACTAATTTTAGCCCATGTTTATCAACCTGGTGAAATTCAAGATATTGCCGATTTTACAGGTGATTCGCTTTTCCTCAGCCAGCAAGCAGCTAAAACTCAAGCAAAGGTTATAGTATTTTGTGGAGTTCAATTTATGGCCGAAACTGCATCTATTCTCTCTCCAGAAAAAATTGTTCTGCTTCCTGAAATTAAAGCTGGATGCCCTCTGGCCGATATGGCTCCAATAGAAAAAGTAAAAAAGAAATTAAAAGAATTGCCTAAAGTAGTAATAATTTCTTATGTAAATTCATATGCTGCAACAAAATCCTTAAGTGATTACTGCTGTACCTCTGCCAATGCAGTTCAAGTTGCTCAAGCAATTCCTACTGAAAAAGATATTTTATTTCTTCCCGATATGAATTTAGCTGACTTTACTGCCCGAAAAACAAACCGAAATATCATCCCCTGGCAAGGTTATTGTCAGGTCCATAACATTTTAACCAAAGAAGATGTAATTAAAGTTAAAAAACTCCACCCCAAAGCCTTACTATTAGTTCACCCTGAATGCCGCCCGGAAGTATGTAATCTGGCTGACTATATCGGTAGTACCAGAGGAATTATTAAATTTGCCAGTAATAATCCGGCTAAAGAATATATCATTGGTACAGAACTGGGAATATTTCATCCTTTAAAGAAGAATAATCCGAACAAACAATTTTTCCCTGCCTCTAAAAAAATGATCTGTAAAGATATGAAACTTATTACTTTAGAAAAAGTTCTCTATTCTCTGCAAAATTTAAAACCCCGAATTATAGTCCCAGAGAATATAAGAAAAAAATCTTTAAAAGCATTAAATCGAATGATAGAAATTGTTTAATTAGTTGGTTAAATAGTATTTAATATCTTGCGAATAGCATCTTGTATTACAGCGAAAAACGCAAAGCGCAAAATTATAACTTAAAATCAAAATTGAAAAAACTTGTAAATTGTAACTTGAAACTATTAAGTTATTACTTATTACTAGTCACTCTATACGCTATCTGTTATTTATTATATTAAAAAAGTTTTAAGTTTTGAATTATGGTTTTTCGCTTTCCGCTTTAAGTTTTTAGTTTTAATAGTATAATAGCTTAATAATTTAAATGTTCTATTAAATAATATTTTTCTGAAAGGAAAGCAATAGATGTTACCGCAAATGTTTCCACGTTATTTGGTTAATTTTGACCTAACCAAACTAAAAAAAATTTATACAGATTTTTTAATTGTGGGCTCAGGAATCGCTGGCCTATATACTTCACTCAAAATTTACGATAAAGGAGAAGTTATTCTTCTTACTAAAAGTAAATTAAAAGAAAGCAGTACGGAATATGCTCAAGGAGGTATAGCGGTAGCTTTAGGAGATAAGGATTCACCACACTTACATATGGAAGACACCCTAAAAGCCGGAGCAAATTTTTGCGACCCCGAAGCTGTAAAAGTTTTAGTAACAGAGGGGCCGAAATGTGTTGAAGAGTTAATAGAATTAGGAACCAAATTTGATAAAATTGAAGGTAAATATAAAACTACTTTAGAGGCAGCCCATCAAAGACCTCGAATCTTACATGCCCGGGGTGATGCCACCGGAGCTGAGATTGAGGAGTCTCTTTCTCAAAAAGTAATTAATGAAAATAAAATAAAAATTAAAGAGAATATTTTAGTAATAGATATTTTAACCGATCATACTACTTGTTACGGACTGCTTGCTTTAGATAGCAATACTAATGAGATTATCGCCTATTTAGCAAGAGCAACTATTTTAACCAGTGGCGGGGCGGGGCAACTTTTTTCCAATACCACTAATCCTGAGGTAGCTACGGGAGATGGAATTGCTATGGCTTATAGGGGAGGAGCAAAAGTAACAGATTTAGAATTTATTCAATTCCACCCCACTGCCCTCTATCACCAAGGAAGTCCTAAATTTCTTATTTCTGAAGCGGTTCGCGGAGAAGGAGCTATTTTAAAAAATATTAAAGGCGAGCCATTTATGCATTCTTATCACCCTCTGGTTGAATTAGCTCCCAGAGATGTAGTTGCCCGGGCAATTACTGACCAAATGAAAAAAGATAAAAGTGATTATGTTTATTTAGATGCTACTAAAATAAAAGATAAATTTTCCCAACGCTTCCCTACTATTTACAAAAACTGTATTACGCTGGGTATCAACTCTGAGAAAGAATATATCCCAGTAGCTCCGGCAGCTCATTATACCATGGGAGGTATAAAAACCGATACCTGGGGACAAACCAATTTAACTAACCTTTATGCCTGTGGAGAGTGTAGTTCAACGGGAGTGCATGGAGCTAATCGTTTAGCCAGTAATTCACTTTTAGAGGGATTGGTTTTTGGCAATAGAATTGCCCAAAAAATTAGAAAAAATATAACGCTTTCTTCTGTTAATGAATTGGAGGAACTAAAACTTTCTTATAACTTCCCTCAAGAAAAATATAAAGAGTATAATCCTATAGAATTAAAAAAAGAACTACAAAAACTTATGTGGGATAAACTGGGGATTATTAGGAATTCTTCTGATTTAAAGAAGGCACGACAAAAAATTAGTGAATGGAAACATATATTCAAATCAAAACTTAAAACTACTGAGGATTTCGAATTGGCTAATCTTATTATCTTAGCTGACCTGATTACTAATTCAGCTTTACAGCGTGAAGAAAGCCGGGGAGCACATTACCGCGAGGATTTCCCAGATAGAGATGATGTAAATTGGAAGAAACATATTAATTTAGTCGTTAGTGAATAGTGAATAGTCGTTAGTTTTAAATGTAAGTTGCAAAATATAAGATACAAGTTATCGGTTTTCAATTTACAATTTATTATGTTTTATGTTATTTCTATGAATCTGATGTAGATACTGTTTTCTTTCTTTTCTTTACTAAATACTATTCACTAACGACTAACGACTATATAAGGAGGTGCTTTGAAGATGGACTTTTCAATAAAAGAAAATATCCTGATAGACAAAATAATAGAACAGGCTTTATTGGAAGATATTGGAACCGGAGATATTACCACCGAATCTATTATTCCTTCCAATTTAAAAGCTAAAGGGATAATTAAAACCTCTGAGAAC
>DAOUWX010000306.1 GCA_030666935.1 Atribacterota bacterium
AATAGCATTTAATTATCTTTTTTCTTTAACCGTGCCGCTCTTTCCAACTCTATCTCTCAAGTAATACAATTTTGCTCTTCGCGTTTTCCCTTTTTTCAAAGTCACTATATTTACAATATTCGGTGAATGCATTTGAAATACTTTTTCTACACCAACACCCTTGGATATTTTTCTTACTGTAAATGTTTCCTTACTTCCACCATGTTTTTTAGAGATAACTATCCCTTTAAAAACCTGTACTCGTTCTCTGGTGCCTTCAATAATTTTTTGATGTACTTCGACTGTATCACCAGGTGCAAATTCACTATTCTCTTTTTTAGATTGTTCTTCTTCTAATTGTTTAATGTAATCTACCATAAAAATCATCCTTCCTAATTATTTTTTTAAATTGTATTCTCAATCATTTACTATACCTTATCTCTTATTTCTTCACGCGATACTCTTATGCGATACGTTATACTAACAGTTCATTTAATCAATCTAGTTTAATCTTCCTCAAAGTCCTTCTCTAATTCTCTAAGTAGGGCTAAATCTTTTTTAGAATATTTTTTATTTGCAAAAATTTCAGGCCTTCTAATCAGAGTTCTTAACAGAGACTGTTTTCTTCTCCATTTTTCAATTTCTTTATGATTACCTGAAAGCAATATTTTCGGAACTTCAAGATCTTTAAACTCATCCGGCCTGGTATAATGGGGATAATCAAGATATTCGTTATAAAATGAATCATTTACCATGGATTCTTCTTTCCCCAAGACACCAGGAATCATTCTTGAAATTGCATCTACCATTAACATAGCTGGTAATTCTCCGCCACTAACTACAAAGTTGCCGATTGACACTTCCTCTGCATCAAGAAGCTTAGGTATCCGTTCATCTATACCCTCATATCGACCGCAAATGATTAATAACCTACTTTCTTTCGATAAATCTTTAGCCATCCCCTGATTAAAAATCTTACCCTGAGCAGAAGTGATTATAGTTTTTAAAAGTAATGGAGATTTGTTTTTTCTTATCACCTCTACAGCATCCCAAATTGGCTGAGGTTTTAAAACCATACCAGGCCCGCCACCGTAAGAATAATCGTCTACAGTCTTATGTTTGTCCAGGGTAAAATCCCTAAGGTCAATTAGATTTATTTTGATCAATCCTTTTTTTTGAGCCTTATTCAATATGCTTTCGGAAAAAGGGCCTTTAAACATATTGGGGAAAATAGTTAATATATTAATTTCTAAACAATCATTTTTCATATTAATCCATCTACTATGTTTATGGTAATTCGTTTTTTTTCTAAATTAATATCCTTTACAACTTCACGAATAGCCGGGATAAATAATTCTTTTTTATTTTTACCTTTAACTATATATACATCATTACTTCCCGTGCTTATCACATTTTCTATTCTTCCCATAAAAAGGTTATTCTCGTCATATACTTCAAGGCCAATTATTTCAAAAATGAAATAAGTGTCTTTGGGTAGTTTCACAGCATTTTTTCTTTCAACTTCAAGAAAAGACCCTACTATCGTTTTGGCTTCTTCGATATTATTTATATCTTTTACTTTTAAAACAACCATATCTTTTTGTATTCTTATTTTTTCTATATCTATTATTGTTTTGCTATGGTTATTTCCTAAAAAAACGGTGTCTAGTTTTTTAAATCTGTTAATTGAATCGGTAAGGGGCAAAACGTTTACCTCTCCTTTATTACCCTGGGTAGAAACCACTTTACCAATTATAATAAATTCTTGACTCAATATATTTTTCCTTTAAGTTTATTAGATAATTTTAATTTATGGGAATTACCTTTTTTCGTAAATCCTAATTAGTGAATAGTCGTTAGTCGTTAGTGAATAGCTAAAAAGAAAACATAGAAAAACGATAAAAACCAAGACACATATAATAAATAATTAGTATTTAGCAAATAGAATATATTAATGATTAATAAATTATAAATTTTAATTTACAAGGTGCCAATTAATATAAAACTCAAATTTCGTATAAGTTGTATTATTATACTCTATTGTAATAAACCGTAAGTGAAAACTAAAAAATGATAAATTGTAATTAAAACTAACGACTATTCACTATTCACTAACGACTATTTTATTCGACAATTTCGAGAACTACTCGCTTATCATCCTTCTGCGCTGCAGCATTCACTATAGTTCTTATCGACTTTATATTTCTGCCTTGCCTTCCAATTACTTTACCTATATCACTAGGATCAACCTTTACTTCAAATATTGATGATCTTTCACCGATAATTTCATTTATCTCTACTTTATCTGGATTGTCTACTATCCCTTTTATAATTAATTCAATAAGTTCTCTCAAAATAATCTCCTTAGGTCTTATCTATTATTTCAATATCCCTTCTTTCTTAAATAAATCTTTTACTGTTGCTGAAAGTTGAGCACCCTTTTCGATCCATTTTAAACTTGCTTCCTGGTCAATCTTAAGAACATAAGGATCGGAAAGTGGTTGATAGTATCCTAATTGCTCAATAAATTTAGCATTACAGGCTCTCCTCGAATCGATTACCACTACTTTGTAAAAGGGTTTTTTCTTGCCGCCTTCTCTTCTAAGTTTAATTACTACTGACATTTATTTGCCTCCATTTTGTTATTTACGTTTTATTTGTATTTTTTATTAATAAACTAAAATATAGTTTATATACGAAAGATCTAATTTTTTGTTATAACTATATAGCTAAAAGCTTAAAGCGAAAAGCTAAAAACCATAATTCAAAACTCTTAACTAGTCGT
>DAOUWX010000084.1 GCA_030666935.1 Atribacterota bacterium
ATTTTAACCGCATAAGAGAACAAGTACCTCAATTGTGCAGTCTTTCTCCGGCAGGAGAATACCATATTCAAGATTTAGATAGAGCAGGAGGTATTTCAGCTCTAATTAAAGAGCTAAGTAAGAAGAAGATAATTAATTTAGGGGAGATTACGGTAACTGGCCAAAATATCGGTCAGAATGTTGAAAACGCACACATATTAAATAATAAAGTAATAAGAACCATAGAAAACTCCTATAACTCCAAAGGTGGTATTGTTTTTTTAAAAGGCAATTTAGCTCCTCAAGGTGGAGTGGTAAAAAGTTCAGCAGTTCATCCTGATATGTTGAAACATCAAGGACCGGCAAGGGTCTTTAATTCAGAAGAAGAGAGTACTAAAGCCATTTTAGAAGGTAAAATTAAAAAAGGAGATGTTATAGTAATTCGTTATGAAGGACCTAAGGGCGGTCCTGGTATGAGGGAGATGTTAACTGCTACTTCGGCTATTGCTGGTATGGGGTTGGATAAAGATGTGGCTTTGATTACCGATGGTCGTTTTTCCGGAGCCACTCGGGGAGCTTCTATCGGACATGTAGCTCCGGAGGCCGCCATGAGGGGCCCAATAGCTATTATAGAAGAAGGGGACATCATTGAAATAGATATACCGGAGAAAAAATTAAATGTTAAGCTGGAAGAGGACGAAATTAAAGAAAGATTAAAGAAACTAAAGGTGTCCGAACCTAAAATTAAATCAGGCTATTTAAAATACTATACTGATTTAGTGGGTTCTGCTGATAAAGGAGCGGTAAGAAAAATTTAAATTTTTAGGTATTAGTAATTTTTATCTATAAACTTACCGGATAAAATAAAAAATATTTTTATACTTCGCTTGACATTTAAGGCTAATTGTTGTAACCTATTTTTTAATAAACAAAAATTATAAACTATGAAGGAATAAGTAGGCAGACCGAGATTGTTAAAGAGAGCCAATGGTTGGTGTAAATTGGCAGCATAAGTTTGCCGAAAATCTCACCTTCAAATATTTTATACACAGGTGAAATTACATAGTAACCTGTGACGCCTCAAAAGCGTTATCTATTGTTTACTAATTGAGAATAGAGGTAAGGAAGGTTTACCCCTTCTTTTCTTTATTAAATTAGGGTGGTACCACGAATAACTTTCGTCCCTATTTTAATCTTTATAGATTAAGATAAAGATGGAAGTTTTTTTTATTTTTCGGGAGTATGCCTAGGGTTCCGTTTAATCAATTAAGATTAGAGTCTGGACCGAGTGGTATAAAACACTAATACCGCAAGGGCTAGTGTTACACCGTGGGTATAAAAGACCCCAGCGGATAGGTCCCCTTTGTTTTGGTTAACAAAATGGATTTACTTGCTGGGGTATTTTTATATGCAAAAATAAAAGTAAAGTGTCTAAATTATCTATTAATTTATTCTAAATTATAGAAAGGAGTTGAGTTATATGAAATTAACTGGAGCACAAATAGTAGTAGAATGTTTAAAAAAGGAAGGTGTAAAAGTAATATTCGGCATCCCAGGCGGGGTAATGATGCCTCTATATGATGTCCTTTATAGTGAAAACTCTATAAAACACATACTTACCAGGCATGAACAGGGAGCAGCTCATGCAGCTGATGGGTATGCCCGTGCCACCGGTAAAGTGGGTGTTTGCATGGCTACTTCCGGACCGGGAGCTACTAATTTGGTAACCGGCTTAGCTAATGCACACCTTGATTCTATTCCTTTGGTAGCATTTACCGGCCAGGTGTCTACTGGTTTAATCGGGACCGATGCTTTTCAAGAAGTAGATATTAGCGGTATTACCTTGCCAATCACAAAAAATAGTTATGTAGCAAGAGATGTAAAAGATTTAGCCAGGATTGTGCGGGAAGCTTTTTATATTGCCCGAACAGGAAGACCAGGACCAGTATTAATAGATTTTCCTAAAGATGTTCAATTAGCGCAAACTGAGTTTAAATACCCTGAAAGCGTTAGTCTAAATAGTTATAAACCAACTTTTAAGGGGCATATTCAACAGATTAAGGCAGCAGCGCAAGAAATAAACAAGGCAAAGAAACCAATTATTTATGCAGGAGGAGGAGTAATTTCCTCAAATGCTTCTTCAGAATTAAGAGATTTGGCTCTTAAAGCTAATATCCCGGTTACTACAACTTTAATGGGTTTAGGCTCTTTTCCCGAAACTCACTCTCTATCTTTGGGAATGTTGGGCATGCACGGCACTGCTTATGCAAATTATGCTATTAGTGATGCTGATTTAATTATTGCTTTGGGAGTAAGATTTGATGATCGAATTACCGGAAAATTAGATGAATTTGCTTTGAAAGCCAAGATAATTCATGTTGATATTGATCCGGCTGAAGTAGGGAAAAATATTTTCGTAGGTATTCCCATTATAGGTGATATTAAGAATATATTAAAAAAATTAAATGAATATGTTCATAAGAAAAAAGAAACAGAATGGTTAAAAACAGTAGAAGATTTTAAGAAAAAATATCCTTTAAAATATATTAACAACGAAGAGCTAAAACCACAATATATTATGGAAACAATTAGTAAAATTGCTAAAGATAATACAATAATTGTTACCAGCGTAGGACAACACCAGATGTGGGCTGCCCAGTATTACCAATATACCGAACCTCGTAGTTTTATTTCCTCGGGAGGCTTGGGGACAATGGGATATGGTTTTCCTGCTGCTCTTGGTGCAAAGATGGGTTGTCCTAAAAAAACAGTAATTTGTATTTCAGGGGATGGCAGTTTTCAAATGAACCAACAAGAAATAGCCACCGCTGTTAATAATAATTTAGCTATTACAGTGATTATTATGAATAATGGTTATTTGGGAATGGTAAGACAATGGCAGGAATTATTTTTTGAAAAAAGATATGCGGAAACTACTTTAAATGGCAATCCTGATTTTGTAAAGTTAGTTGAAGCTTATGGAGGAACGGGAATAAGGGTGAATAAAAAACAAGAATTATATCCTGCTTTAGAAAGAGCTATTTCTTTAGATAGATTTGTTTTAATTGATTGTCTTATTCCCAAAGAAGAAAATGTACTTCCTATGGTGGCTCCAGGTTCACCCATATCTAAAATGATAGGAGTTGATAAATTATGAGACATACTATAGCAGTTTTAGTAAAAGATCATCCCGGTGTCTTGGCGAGAGTGGCAAGCTTATTTACCCGTCGTGGTTTTAATATTGAGAGTCTGGCGGTTGGTCATACCGAAGAAACTGATATTTCCAGGATGACTATTGTGGTCAAAGGAGATGAACGGGTTTTGGAACAGATAACTAAACAGTTAAATAAATTAATTGATGTGATTAGAGTTAAGGATATTTCTCCTCAAAATTCAGTGGAAAGAGAGTTAGCTTTAATAAAAGTAAATACTAATTCCTTGGCCGCTCGCTCGGAGATAATTCAAACGGTAGATATTTTTAGAGCTAATATAATTGATGTAAATAGTCAGATAGTTACTATTGAAACTACCGGTACAGAGGAAAAGATTAATGCTTTGATCGAGTTATTGCGTCCTTTTGGCTTAAAAGAGGTTGTTCGGACTGGTAAAATTGCCCTATCTAGGGCGAGCGTTACTACTTCTGGGTTTAAAAAACAAGCCGAATAAATAATTTTTCCAAAATATTATAATAGGTTGTTTAAGAATAATAAGAGTAATGTGTAAAACTGATCGGTTTTATTAAAGATTAGACAAAAAATCAAAACAAAAAGGAGTATTAAAAAAATGGTAAAAATTTATTATGACAAGGATGTGAAAAAAGAATATTTAGAAGGAAAGATTGTGGCTATAATTGGTTATGGAAACCAAGGTCGAGCGCAAGCCCTTAATTTGCATGATAGTGGAATAAAAGTTGTTATTGGAGCGGCTCCCCGAGATAAATACCCAGATTGGAATAAAGCTGAAAAAGATGGATTAAAAGCAATGAGTATTTTTGAGGCGACTAAAGAGGCAGATGTTATTCAAATGTTAATTCCTGATGAAATACAGACAAAAATCTATTATCAAGAAGGAATTGAGAAAAATCTACAGGAAGGTAATGTTTTAATGTTCTCTCACGGCTTTAATATCCATTTTGGTCAGATTATTCCTCCTAATAATGTGGATGTAATTATGATTGCACCCAAGAGCCCGGGTCAATTAGTGCGGGAGATGTATGTCCAGGGTAAAGGTGTTCCTAATTTGATAGCTGTGTATCAGGATTATTCAGGTAAGGCTAAAGAAATTGGGTTAGCCTATTCCCGGGCAATAGGGGGAACTCGGGCAGGGACGATAGAGACTACCTTCAAAGAAGAGACCGAAACTGATCTGTTTGGTGAGCAAGTAATTCTTTGTGGAGGAGTTACCTCCTTGATTCAAGCTGCTTTTAATACTTTAACAGAAGCTGGATATCAACCGGAAATCGCCTATTTTGAATGTCTTCACGAATTAAAATTAATAGTGGATTTAATCTACAAAGGTGGAATTACTCATATGCGAGATTGTGTTAGTAATACTGCTGAATATGGAGATTTAAAGGTAGGAAAGAGAATTATAACCGAAGAGACAAGAAAGGAAATGAAAAAAGTATTGACAGAAATACAAAACGGAGGGTTTGCTAAAGATTGGCTTATCGAAAATCAGGTGGGAAGACCTTACTTTAGAGCAATGCGTAATAAAGAAGCTAATTTTCTTATAGAAAAAGTAGGGAAAGGATTGCGGAGCATGATGCCCTGGATAGAAAACTAATATCGTATTGCGTGAAGAATAATTAGTAGTTAGCATTTTTAGTGAATAGTATTTAGTTAATACTGCATAAAAACAAAAAACTGCATAAATGTTAGATTGTTGGATTAGATAAGTAAAAAGTTTTTACAAAAGATTTTAACTAACGACTAACGACTATTCACTATCGACTAATTTAATTGGTAAATTGGTCAATTAATAAAAGAGGTGAGGAGATTGAAAAATAAAGTTGCCTTTCAGGGAGAAAGAGGAGCTTTTAGTGAAATTGCGGCTCTCAAATTTTTTAAAAACTCCATAGATCCTTTTCCTTGTAAAAGTTTTAGTGAGGTTTTTAAAAAAATAAATAACAAAGAAGCCGAATACGGTATTTTGCCTATAGAAAATTCTCAGACCGGCGGGATAAATGAGGTCCATGATCTTTTATTAAACCAAGAATTATTTGCGGGGGGAGAAGTAAAGTTAAAGGTTGAGCATTGTTTGATAACCAAGGAAGAGATTGATTTTAAATTGATTAAAAAGGTCTATTCCCATCCTCAGGCACTGGCTCAGTGTGAAGAATTTTTATCAAGAAATCTACCTTCCTGTCAGGTTATCCCTGCATATGATACAGCCGGAAGTGTAAAGATGATTAAAGAGGCTAAGGAAAATAATATAGCTGCTATTGCCAGTAGTTGGGCGGCAGAACTCTATGGTTTAAAAATATTAAATTTAAATATTCAGGATAACAAATTTAACTATACTCGTTTTTTAATCTTATCACCCGAAATGAATTTAGATCCTAAAAATAATAAAACCTCTATTATTTTTGCAGTAATAAGTAAACCCGGAGCGCTTCATCGCTGTCTTAAGGAATTTGCTTTAAGAGATATCAATATAAACAGATTAGAATCACGACCTAGTAAAAGGGAACCGTGGGAGTATATTTTTTATACTGATTTTGAAAAAGGGTTACACGTGAAAGAAACTCAAGAAGCATTAAAATCTTTAGAGGAATGCACTACTTTTATTAAAATAATCGGGGGTTATTATTCTGAGTAAATATTTCAAGATAAAAACATTAGAGCAAAATGGGGGAAAATAAGATGATAGATAATATAGTTATTTTCGATACTACACTTCGAGATGGAGAACAATGTCCGGGTGCATCACTTAATACTAATGAAAAATTGGAGGTAGCCAGGCAATTAGAGAATCTTAATGTAGATGTAATGGAAGCGGGTTTTCCTATTGCTTCACCAGGGGATTTTGAGGGCGTTAAGCTGGTAGCTAAAACCATTAAAGGTTGTACTATTGCTGGTTTAGCTCGAACAGTAAAGAAAGATATTGAACGTGCCTGGGAAGCAATTAAGTATTCCGAAAGGCCACGAATCCACACTTTTATTGCCACTTCTCCTATTCATATGCAATATAAACTGCAGCTTTCTCCTGAACAAGTTTTAGAGCAGGCAGTTGAGGCAGTAAAATATGCCCGTAAGCTCTGTCCGGAAGTGGAATTTTCAGCAGAAGATGCCAGTAGGAGCGAGAAAAAATTTCTATACAGAATTTTTGAAAAAGTAATTAAGGCTGGTGCTACTATAATAAATGTGCCTGATACAGTAGGATATGCCCAACCGGAGGAATTTGGCAGGTTAATAAAAGATATTAAAGAAAATGTTTCTAATATCGAAAAAGCAATTATTAGTGTTCATTGTCACAATGACTTGGGATTAGCCGTGGCTAATTCTTTGGAAGCAATAAAAAATGGGGCTACTCAAATAGAGTGTACTATAAATGGAATTGGTGAGAGAGCAGGAAATGCTTCTTTGGAAGAGATTGTTATGGCCCTTCAAACCAGGAAGGATATTTATCACAAAGTTACCCGGATTAATTCCACACAGATACACCCTATTAGTAGATTGGTGAGTAAATTAACTGGCTTTACAGTTCAGCCCAATAAAGCAATAGTGGGGAAAAATGCCTTTGCACATGAGGCAGGTATCCATCAGGCTGGAATATTGAAAGAGCGTACCACCTATGAAATTATGACCCCTCAATCAGTAGGTTTAGAAAGCAATAGTTTGGTTTTAGGAAAACATTCAGGGCGGCATGCCCTGAAAAATAAGTTAGAAGAGATGGGTTATGCTTTAGATAAAGAAAAATTAAATGAAGTATTTGAAAAATTTAAGAGATTGGCAGATAAAAAGAAAGAGATTTTCATTGAAGATTTAGAGGCAATTGTATCCGAGGAAGTAATAGGTAAAATCCCAGAGACCTTTAAATTGGACTATTTTCATATAAATACCGGTAATAATACTTTACCAACCACGACAGTAAGATTATTTTACCAGGATAAAAAATTTGAAGATGCAGCCTGTGGAGATGGTCCGGTAGACGCTTCTTTTAATGCAATAGATCGCATTACTAAATTTAAGGTAAAATTAGTAGATTATAATGTGCGAGCTTTAACTAGAGGTAAGGATGCTCAAGGGGAAGCGACGGTAAAAATAAGGGATGAGAAAGGGAATATCTTTACAGGCAGAAGTACAAGTACTGATACCTTAGAAGCCAGCATAAGAGCTTATCTTAAAGCGGTAAATAGAATAGCTTATAATTCAGCTTCAGCTACTCATTGTTAGTTGGTTAAAATACAGTAACAAGTAATATGTAATGAGTAATAAGATTTAATTTCTGAAATTAGAGGAACCGATAATTATCACAAGCTACATATTACATCACTTACTGGTTCACTGGCAAACAGGGTAACCGGGTAACTTTATACGCAATACTCGATACTCAATACAATATACTGTTTTTCTATACACTATAGTATTCACTAACGACTGATTAAAAGGAAGTGATTAAAGGTGAACAAGAAAATAGAAATAATGGATACTACTTTAAG
>DAOUWX010000274.1 GCA_030666935.1 Atribacterota bacterium
ATATTTAAAAAAGCCTGAGGTACTTGAGATAAGATATCACCAGCTACCATACCTCTTTCTCCTTTGAGATCTCGGGCTAAATCACCGGCCAGACTGTGGATGTAAACTCCGGCTATTGCTGCAGAAAAACTATCGGCCCCCTGAGCTACTAAACTGCAAATTATTCCAGTCAGAACATCACCTGCCCCTCCGGTAGCCATTCCCGAATTATCACCAACATTAATATAAGCTTCTCCTTCTTTATTAACCACAATTGTTCTAGCTCCCTTTAAAACTACAACGATTCCAAATTCTTGAGCGATTTTTCTGGCAATATTTAATTGATTATCTAAAATATAATCTTTGTCCTTATTTATCAGCTTAGCCATTTCTCCCGGATGAGGCGTAATCACCAGAGGAACCTTAACCTTTTTCAATAGGGAAGCATCCTTACTTAAGGCGTATATTGCATCAGCATCAATAACCAAAGGAATATTGGACTTTTCTATAATTTTTCTTACTAATCGTTGGGTCGCTAACTCTCGAGAAATACCAGGACCTATTGCTAATACAGAAAAATCTTTCATTAATTTTAAAATTGTTTCTTCTGCATCCTCCCCTAAAGATTGTTTTTTTGTTTCAGCAAGAGGGAGGGTCATAACTTCAGTTAATTTTACTTCCATTATTTGATTTAAACTTCGAGGAATTCCCAATACCACAATACCTGCTCCGCTTCTCATAGCTGCTTCACTGGCTAAATATGCTGCTCCAGTCATGCCTACCGAACCAGCCAAGAGCAAAACTTTACCGAAAGACCCTTTATGGGAATAGGTTGCACGTAAAGGTAGAAGCGATTTGACTATCTCTTGGGTTACCATATTGGTCTTTATTTTATCATTTTTTAAAAGATAAGCAGGTATACCAATGTCTTCGATCGTTACCTTTCCCGCATAACTTGTCCCGGGAAAGAGTAGTAAACCAATTTTTGGCAGGGCTAAAGTAATAGTATGATCTGCCTTGATGCATGGTCCTTCAATCTTTCCTGTATCTGCATCTAAACCGGAAGGAACATCAATGGCAACTACTTCCTTGCCTGCTTCATTGATCAAATTTATTATCTTAGCTTTTAAAGCAGTCACCCTTCCTTGTAATCCGGTTCCCAATATAGCATCTATAATCAAATCAGTATTTTGTATGGCTTCTTGTATCTCTTCGAGTTTTACTCTTTCTGTTTCGATTAATTCAACTCCCATTTTATCAATTATATTTAAATTTTCGCCGGCCTCACCTTTAATTTTATTGGAAGAAGCTAGGAGAAATACTTTTACTTTTGCCCCATAATCATAAAGATGACGGGCAACTACAAAACCATCTCCCCCATTATTGCCTGATCCGGAAAAGATGAGAATCTTTTTTAATCTTAAGTCGGTATAAATATTTTTCAGGCTTTGAAATATTCTTAATCCAGCATTTTCCATTAAAGCAAGACCGGATATTTTATTTTTCTCTATTGTCTTGCGATCAATTTCTCTCATTTGTTGACTGGTAACTACCTTCATAGGATAACTCCCCTTAAATTAGTCGTTAGTGAATAGTAAATAGTCGTTAATTTTAAATACAAGTTACAAGATACAAGTGTTTATAATTTACCAATTGACCTATTAACCAATTTACCAATTAATATGTCGTTAGTATAATAGTATAGCGTATAGCGAACAGTGTATATCTTTGAATTAAAAAAATGTTTGTACTAATCAAATTAAAAGATTAAAGCGAAAAACCATAATTGTTATTTAAGAATTCAGAAGTCAGAAAAATATAAAATAGCTTAATCAACAATATAATCTCATAATTTAAAATATTTCTGAATGCTGGATTGGCTTCTTTCTTCTTTTTTCTTAACTAAACAACCAGCTAACTAAATATGCTCTACGCTCTACGCTAGAATACGAGATACGAATCAGTATTGATTTTTACTTATCATGTGTGCCTTCCAGGATTACTTGGGCAACAGCATATTCTTTGGTGTGTGAAATGCTGATAAAATATTTGCTAACTTCTTTTGCTGAAACGACATTTTTTAATTTTCCAGATGTGTCTATGACAGGTTGTCCTAGTTCATTATTTTTTATCTCAATCTCTTTCCAGTTAGCCTCTCTTAATCCTAATCCCAATGCTTTTAATAGTGCTTCTTTGGCAGCAAATTTTCCTGCATAAGATTGATATTTATTACCCTTCTTTTTTTCACAATATTCTCTCTCCAAGGAGGTAAATATCCTGAAAATAAAATTATTTCCCCACTTCTTAACTATTTTTTCTATTCTTTCTATTTTAACTAAATCTATTCCACAACCTATAATCAATAATATTATTCCTTTTTCTTACTATTTTTTTAGTTGTAAACGAATAAGTATTTTTAAAACTCTCTATAATAAAAATTACTCTCTTTTATCTTTCCTTTTAGCCATTTTAATAAATATTTTTTAACTATATTTCTGCTAACGGGTATTAAAAAAATAAAACCTAATATATCTGTAACAAAACCGGGAGTAAGAAGCAATATCCCTCCAGCCAGGATAATTGCTCCCTGAATTAAGCTGTCCCCTGGCATAATTCCTTCATTTAAATCATTTTGAATTTTCCTTAAAATCATAAAACCTTGACTTTTTACCAGGTATGCTCCAATTATCCCGGTTAAGATGATTATGCCAATTGTGGTTAAACTCCCTATCTTCTTTCCCACTTCAATTAAAATATATAGTTCTGCAACTGGAACTATTACAAATAGTGTTAATATTTTAGTAAAAAACATCTTTTGCTCCCATCCATAATTAGAATAATTTTAGAAAAAATCCTTAAATTAGTCGTTAGTTTTAAATGCGAGAAACAAGTTAATTTGGTTACTTGGTTACCCAGTTACCCGGTTTACCAGTTGGCCAGTTAATTATAGTCGTTAATTTCAAGTACAAATTCTCAATTGTAATATGAGAGTTAGCTGATACAGCTAACCGGTTTGATTTTAATTCTTCAACCGGGTAACCGGTAAACCGGCTAACCG
>DAOUWX010000083.1 GCA_030666935.1 Atribacterota bacterium
CCGGGATGGAAGAGATAAAAAAAGCCGCCTCTCTGAGTTGGGGATAGAACGACTACATATCATCCTTGATACAACGTTCTCAGGCTTTCTCATACCAGCAGTACATTTCACCACAGGTGCAGGGCTTTATTTTAAAACGTCCGATGTAAAGTAATTCGGCCTCGGGTCCCGCTTCCATCATTCCCTGAATAAAGGGAGTAAAAGTTAATGCGGTATGTCCCTTTTCCATTCGAGGGCTGCCATTTATAGTAATTACCTTCATGGTTACATCCTCCTTTGTGTGACAAAGAAACGTCCTTTGTCATATAAAAATAGAAAAGCAATCGTGTCTTATGTGTCTTGTGGGGTCAGTTCTTGCAATATCATTTTTCATACCCGATGAATTAATATTAGATGTTTCGTATTTATCCTTCCTTCTCAATATATTTTTTCATGAACTCTTTTGCCTTGCTTAATCCTTCTTCTGTTAGATATACTGATTTTGCATATTTGCTTCCATCAATATATCTCTCTTCATTTAATTCATCTAAAACCTCAAAAGGATAACCTTTCCAGCTCCTTTGAACTTTTGTGAGACCGGTATCTTCTTGCCATGATGTGAGATATATCAGTAATAGAGTCAATTCTTTTATTGCTTTATCCATTATGTTTTCCACCTCTTAATAACTATTTTTAATATATTTTATAATCACTAAAATCATTTCTTTCACCGGACGCTTTGGCTTTTCTTGCATATTTATATATACTATAAAAATTTTAAAAATCCTCTTTTTTTGTGAAATAATTTTATTATGGAGACACACTTTACTTTCCACCAAGCAGAAATACGGGAATACAAAAGAAGAATGTCCCCCTTTTACTAGCCAACCAGTTAGTTAGTCATAATGTGAAAATATTTATTTTAACGGAATTAGATTTTATGAGAAGAAGAGCTTCCTGCAGACGCATCAGATGGAGGGAATGAAAAGTTGCCCAAAGGTGCCAGGCACCTTTGGGCAACTTTTTTATAAAGTAGTGCAATAAGGCAAGAGAATTACTCTCTTAAATTTCTTGAAGTGCAGAAAGAACTGCAGGAGTAAAAGTAAAGTTGTCTCGCCCCATTAAATGATTTATTTATGCGGGTGAAAATTAAGAAGAGATAAAAATACAATAAAAAAGGGCAAGCTATAAAGAAAGTCATCTTGTGTAGCTTACCCTTTTTCTGTTCTCAAATCATATTTTTATATTTTTAAAAAAATATGACCTACCCTTTTCGATGAATTAGAGGAATACAAAGTTTTGAAAATTAAAATTATCTAAAGTCTTCTGAGTTAACTATCAAATCAATCTTATAAATTCCTTCTGTGGGCAATTCCCCCGCAACTTCAGCTGCTTTAGTAAGAACTTGTCTTATGGATTCAGCATCTTTTGCATCAAATTCACAGTATAATTTACCTTCTTCACGGGCATACCGGCTTCCAATCCAATAAGCATCAACTGTGTGATTTGCCTTCACTGCCTGCGCAAAAGGTGTGGCAGCCTCTACAGTTAACTCCTTACCTACCGGATGGACAACTAAATACTTAGACATTTTTTATCACCTCCTCATCGATTAACCAATTGACCGATTGTCCGATTGACCGATTCATAATCGTAGGTATAAATGTTCTGGATTCCCGCTTTCGCGAGAATGACTTATGAGACCTCGAAAATGACATCTGCCAATAGGAGAAGGTTAATTGATTAATTTATTTTTAATTTTTACTTTCTTGTTTTTTCTGGCTAACGACTAAATACTAACGACTAACGACTATTCAGTAAGTTGGGATTCTTTTTCCAGTTTTATTTCATCTACAGTGTACTTCTACAAGTCCACAAAAGCAGTGACTACATCATAGGCAACCCCTCCTTTTTATTCATTAGTGATTAATACTTCAAGTTTGGACCAATTTCCTATATTTAATTTTGATGGTTTTGAACCGTGATAAATGGGACAGCAGTTTCGATACTAAAGTAATTAATTACTTGGGAGCTAAAGCAGCTTTTATCTTTGCCACGGTTTCATCAGTAGCAATATCTACAAAACCCTCGATCTTACCATCTTCAATATGATATATCTCTATAAAATCCAGCGGTGCGATACCGAGCTGTATCGTGGGATCCATCCAAGTTTTGGTCCTGGTGATGGCTATGTCTCCAAGTACTTGAAGTATTTCCACTTGAATTTTAAAGTTATTTGCTACCAGGTCTTCCATAAAAAAGCGTACCTGTTCTCTGCCGATATGAGAGCTAGGCGGTCTTGCATCACCAAATAAGAGTTTGATAATTGCATCGTCAGTGAAAAGTGCCATCGTAGCCTCGACATCACCAGCATTCAGCGCATCCGCCATAGTAGTAAGGACATTTTCCTTCTCCGCCTGATTGACCATAGCAGTTTGCATTTTTTCCCCGGAATCCTTGGTTATACTAATTGTATAGCCCTTGATTTTACCGTCTTGTATGGTATATTTCTCAATTAATTCCAGAAATGCGATATTTAACCCTCGAGTAAGATACGAGGTAGCTTTTATTTTTATTTTTACTTTGTCTCCCTCCACCTGAAGTATTTCCACTTCTTCGATCTTGAGGTCCATCCTTACAAGGATTTCCAACCAGCCACGTATCTCATTCGAACCGGTGTAGGTACCGGGAAAACCGGGTAGTGGTGGTACAATATTTAGAACTGCCTCAGGAGCAAATAGGGTCATAGCCGTATCGACATCGCCAGCATTCAGGGAATCTGCAAGAGTATTGAGCACCTTTACCGGGTCGGTTTCCTGGGCGTAGAGTGAACCAGTCAGTGCGAAAATTATCACCATCGCCATCAGGGTAATAAATATCTTCTTTCTCATCTTTTTTTACCTCCTTAATACATTTTTAAAAACATGATTACTCAATAATGCCTTTGTAAAGAATCGTCTTTTTCTGATTTTTGATAGCAAAAATTGACTGAATATGGCTGAACAAACTACTGCCCCACATAATATACCTTTAATTTATGCTAATTAATTTTTACTAAATGTGAAATTCTTTTATTAGATCTATGATTCTTAGGATTTTTTTTGTAGATTTATTTGAAGATTTATGGTGGGTATAGTGGAATTTATCCGGTTACCTTACCGTTAGTCTATAATTATTACAGTAAAAAATTGTTGCTTCTATAGTTAAAAAATAGAATTTTTAAACTTTTTTTAAAACTAAAAAATATTTAAAGAAAAAAGCAATAGCTAATATTTTCGTTATTATAAAGATTTTTTACATTTGAGGTTCCTCCTCCATTATTTTTGAATTTGATTTTTTAAACTTAAGGCTTATCTACGACAAAATTTAAAAAATATCCTTCTTTTTTAGGAAAATAATTTGATAAAGATGAGATTGCTTCCCCTCAAAGAACCGTTCCCTGACAGTATTTATATAGATAATCAACTAAATTACCCAGAGTACAGCTTAGGAGGATGATGTATTTGTCCCCTGCCCCGGCATAGAGAATAAGCTTATCATTTCTTACGATTGCTCCTACCGGAAAAACCACGGCCGGCACATCTACCGGATATTGCTCATCACCATACAATTCGTAAGGAGCTGAAGGAATGTAAATTGGATGTCTGGTTCGGCAAAGAACTTTCTCTGGATTTTCCAGGTCTAACAAGGCAGCACAAATCGAGTATCCCCTTTTAATCTTTTCAGATAATCCATACTCTTTGCAAATATTTTCTTTTATCTCACCAACACTATGATAAATAAGTAACCATCCCCTGTCGGTCTTGATTAGAGGAGTGCTGGGGCCAATTTTCTCCTTTTCATGTGGTAGGTAGCCCGCCTCTAAAAAAAGATTCTGGTAACGTTGTTCATAAAGCTTTCCCCATTCTTTTTTATATTTAGAAGGATTTAATAATTGTTCTATACCGGCTTCAAGATAAGCCATGTGAATATTAGGATGGAACCGCAAAAGTATATAGTATCGACCATTTATCGGCTCAGAGAAAGGGACTGCATTGCGTGAGTCAAAGGATTCTACCAGGCCATGATAATAAATGTTTACGAAATCTTCGGTGGAGTAAATGGCAATTCGGTCAGCATTTTTACCTTTAAAAGGAGGTCTAATTTTGCCACACCCGACTAATAAAAATCTATGGCTATATTTAATAATCCTTAGGTCCTCTATTCCATAAGTAAAGTCCTGGTGGTCAGTGCCATCAGCTTTGATTACTACATCCCGAAATCGAGCGAAATGAATTCCGTCATCACTCACCAAAGGCAAGACCTTGGAAATATAATTTTCCAGGTAGAAGCGATCGATACCGAGTTTTTCATCAAAGAATTTACCTTTCCGATATCCTTGGTGGCATCTTGGTAATAAGATGACTTTATCCTGGAAGATTTCAGCTCCCGCATTAAAAACAGCCCCGATTTTTAGTGTATCATTTTCTTTCCAGATAAGGCCAAGGTATTGAGGCTTTACAATAGGATTGTCTATAAAAGAATCCATCTTGAAGACAGTATCTCCGGAGTCCAGCAAAATGATTTCACCATCACCTAATTTTTGAATAGTTTGATTAAATGAGGATATCATCTTCTCCTCCTTTCTCGAGTTTCTATTAACTCTTCAAATAATTTTATAAATCTCTCGGCAATTCTTTCCGCTTCATAGTCCTTTAAAAAATCCTTTATTCTGGTAAGGTTGAATAATTTGCCCTGGAATAGCTCAATAAGTTTAGTTTTCATATCTTCGAAGTCGCGATATTTTATAATTTCATTTCCGTGTAACTCTACATAGTTTGACTGATGAAACAGTATGGGACAGCCAGAACCCAAAAGTTGGCAGACCGAACTGGACACCACTGCTGGATACTTTTGGGAGGACTCCCTGTGAATGAGTAACACATCTGAAGCGTACAGATAGTCATATAACTCATCTAAAGGAAGAGCCTTTACTTTAAGGTCTAAAAAATTGTATTTCTTCTTCGCCTGATATAATTCATCCAGTTCACTTTGGGGATTGGCAATAACCACATATCGGAGAGGATATTCTTGGGTTAATTCATTTAGATAAGGTAGAGCAGATATAACATCTTTTGACCTGAAGCCAAAGGAGAATACAATCTTTTCATCCTGGGGTAATCTTAACTTTCTTCTGGCTTCTTTTTTATTCCCCGGCTTGAGAGGGTGGTAAGGATAAGATATCATATGAATCCTTTCAGCAGGAAAAGACTTGACCAGATAATCTTTATATCGCTGGTCAAAACATACAATAACGTCCCAGTCAAATTGGTAATAAAGGGGATCCTCCGGGGCTTTACCCTCATGGACGACCTGAATAGTAACTGCTTTTTTCTTAATCCGGGGAAAGACCTCAATCAGTTTTTTAGCAGGTAATCTCTCTACATTTTGAGCGACAAAGATTTCATATTCTTCATTTAAAAGCGGAGAAGGATTAAAGTAAGTCGCCCGGGTAAATGGTATGACTTCATCAACCTTAAAATGTCTGATTACAAAATCCTCGTCTTCTTGAAAAGTTGGACGGGCATCAGGATGTTTCCGGGCAGAAAATATTTTAAGTTGGTGGCCTAATTTCACCCAGGCTCGACCCAATAATTCCGCATGAATAGAAGGACCATTAGCGGCATTCCAAAGACACATCATTCCTATCTTCATCTTATTCCCTCCTTATAATTTATATTTCATATCTTTATAGGAGTTTTTTGATTAACTTGTTTAAGGTTCGTTTATCTTGACGAATAATAAATTGAGAGGGGGCAGAGATTAGATTTTTATTACATTTAATATATATTCTACAAAGATATTAAAAATCCTCTTTTTTTTAAAGATTTACCAGGTAAAAATTATCTTCTGCCATTCTTTGTCGTATTTATTATATCTCTCTTCTCTTAAGTATCCTTATAAGTCCAAACAGAAAATTTAAGAGCAGCAAAATACCCTCTTCATTTCAAAAGAAATGATTAGGAATAAAGAAAGGCGTACTATTCTGATAATTTGCGTACTTATTACCAAATCTTTTTCTAATATTTTTTTCTTCTAATTTAATCCATACAAGGTCAAAGACTATAAAAGCGGGAACAAAAATAACCAGGACAGAAATTGAACGAAGTAATATACCCATTCCTATCAATGTAACAGTATATCCAAAAAACATGGGATTTCTGCTTTTAGCATAAATTCCGGTAGTAATCAGTTTATCCGGAGGGTTTAATTGAAATAAACGAGAAAGGAAAGAAGCCGACTTATAGTTTCGAGAAATTTTTACTCCTGATTTATGTTGAGCTATACCAGCTCCTACATACCAATATAAACCGTACAGTACCACAATAAATCCTATTCCATAAGCCAGTAAATTTAGGATATTTAATCTTCCGATTTGTACCCTAAAGGAAAACCAGAACAGAAATAAAGGGAAAATTACCCAGTAAAATATTATGGTAAGTGAGCTAGCTAATATTTTATAAATCTTCTTCATCTCCTTTCTTTTCAATTTAAGTTTCCCAAAGGCAAGGTTTTTTGAATATTAAAATACATACTATTTTATTTCTTCACTTTCGCAATCCAACAACCATAATAAATGTACACCCTCAGGCTTAAATCCATCTCTTATTATAAATCCTCTTGGTAACCGGAAGGTATAAATGGCAATATAAAACTTGTGCTTTCTTTCAATATTTTTCCATGAGTATTTGATAGGAATAACTTTAGCGCTTATTATTTTACCACCATCCAAATCCGGTAAACACTGATTATTATACTCCCCTATCAATATCACCCCAGAACCAGTTTCATCTTTCACAATAAGAACACCATTAATAAAGGTGCACCCCTCTGAGATATAAGATTCTTCTACTAATGAAGTTTTTATTCTGCCTTTCACCTTCATTAAGTGTCCCTGATAAGCCTGAAAATTCGGGATGATTTCACCTAAGGCTAATATCTCATCTTTACATACTTTTACTTCCATCTGTTTAAAAAATACCCCTTCCTTGTCTCTCGCCTGTACCATTAAAGTATGGTAACCTGCTTTTGCCTGAGTTGAATCCCACATCGCAGCAGCGGTATTCCACAATTTCTTTTTTCTAATTTTCATGGGAATAATATTACCCTGGTCGATCTGGTATCTTACATCTTCAAGAGGACCATACTGGGTATAGATCTGGGCGGTCATCTCTGTTATTCCGTTCACCAAGGGACCTGGCATAACAATATTTATCTGCCTATCTGCCCCACTCTCCTTATAGAAGCTAAAAATATTTTCCTCATCTACCTGAATAAGGCGATAGCCACAAGGTTTGCCGTCAGAGCAATCACCACGCCACCACTCCCCACACAGAGCACCGGTAACCTGTTCCGGGATACCCTGGCTATCTATCAATATATCCATATGCCAATGTCCTGAGAACATTTTCGTTGAATGCTGATTGAGCAGGTTCAGGACTTCAGCGCGATTTTCCCATGATATAGTCGGCTCATGAAAAAAAACTAACAATGATCCTCCTTGTCTATAAGATAAATCCTTTTGCAGCCACTCAACTTGATAATCTGGTATCTTGTAAAATTGATTACCATCTAAAAATTCGTTGGGATCTAAAACGATACAGTGATATGACCCCCAATCAAAAGAATAATAGGCAGGTCCGAAGTAATTCCGATACATTTCCTTATTATATCCC
>DAOUWX010000185.1 GCA_030666935.1 Atribacterota bacterium
AAGGTCATCCCATTGGGAATTTCTAAACCTTCAACCTCATATTTATCCGGCTTCCTATGATATTCTTCTAAAATGTCTACTAAATTAAGCCCGGACTCAATAGCCATATCCACAACTTTATAACTACTCTTTCTGTTGGGGAGGGCAATTGCCCCAACATCATATTTTCCCATCAATTTTATAGTCTCTTCTCGGTTGTTAACATCAATAGCGTGGAGAATTATCTTATCACTGTTTATCCATTTTTTGGTTTTTTCCAGTGCATTCTCTCCCCTGCCGGTAATCCCAATAATTCCTACTTCTCCAACTTTGCTATTTTTAGCTAAATCCCAGGCAACAGCAGAGCCCATCTTTCCCGAACCTCCAAAAACTAAAACCTTCATATTCTTTTCCTCCTTTTCTTGATTACTTGGTTAGTTAGTTTTAAGATGAAATTTGCTAATAAAAAATCTACCAAATAAAATAGGCAATTAATGATAGAGTCTTCATTAATTGCCTATTAGTTCCCCGAATTTAATGAAGTGCTCTACCTTGGGGGGCAGCTCTCCATCTAAATCCGGGGTCAGATTTGATGACAGTCCTATAGTTATTCACTATAAGCCCAGCGGGAAAGATTTTATAGCATCTTTTCGCTTCGGCGGAAACACCTTTCAAGATGAATTAATTTTTTTCATCTTTACTCATTATTGTCCGCGCCTCTACCTCACATTTTTTTAAATGCAAGTTGATATTAATTTTTTAATATTGTATTTATTTTTAAATAATTAACTTATCACCTCCTTATTCAATTTACCAACAGATTAAAATTATATCTCAACTATATTTTCTTTATAGAATACATTTCTTTTTTCTAATTCTTCCATTACTTTTTGATATACTTTGTGTTCTCTCCCTATATATTCTGGCGGGCAGACTCCCGGATATCGGAATTCTCCTTGAGCAACCAACCGGGCCATAATCGCACAGGGAAACCCGGTAGCACGAGACATAGAAGTAGCTTTCTCTTCTTCATTGTAATAATCTATCAAGTCGTAAGTATAACGCAGAATTTTTTCATCTTTTTTGCCCTGAACCATCACTCTCATTGCTGTTAATTCTTCTTCTCCATCTTTTAATTCCCACTTAGAAAAGAGTAATTTGGAGGTTAGATCTATAGGTTTAATTTTTACTCCTCCTACTTTAATAGTTGTATCACTGAAAAATCCGGTTTCTCTTAACATACGCATCTTTTCAGCATAACCCGGATAACGTAAAGTCTTCTCTTTCATAGAAGGGATTTTGATAGTATAAAGTAGGCTGCGAAGTCCATCGGTATTAAAGGCCTCTAAAGTTCCAATCTTAGGTAAATTAACCAATTCAAGATCGGAAAGGGCGGGTTTTTCTACGATTTTTCCACTTTCTATTAATCTTGCCGGTCTTATATATTCTTCTATAACATCTTTGGGAGACCAGGCAATCTTATATTCATAGGGCTATTCCCTTATCACCGGAAGACCACCTACTAAAATAGCAGCACTTTCAGTTTCATCTAACAAGCTATCGACATAACCTACAATCATATGACTCATCCCGGGGGCAACTCCCATATCCACCACGGCGGTAACACCTTTTTTCCTGGCAAGCTCATCCAAACTCAAGGTATCTTCAGCCATAAAAGATATATCGACTATGTTCTTGCCGGCTTCAATAACTGATCGTAACATATTAAATCCTAAAAACCCCGGGACGGCACCGATTACTATATCTTTATCAGCAACTATCTTTTTAATATCACTCGAATCAGATAAATCTGCTTTTACGCCTCTTATTCCTGTTTCTCTTGTTAATTCATCCAATTTTTTTCCATCAATATCCGCTACAGTTACTTGAAAATCTTTATCTTTTGCTAAATCTTTGGCAATTAATCCACCTACTAAACCACAACCCAATACTATCGCTTTCATATTGTTGTCGCCTTTCTTAATTTATATATCTTTAATTCTACTTCTCTTATTCTTAATTATATACTGTTTTTAGTTACATACCCATATAAGCTTTACGAACTTCTTCTGATTCCAAAAGCTCCTTTGCTTCACCAGAGAGAAGAATTCTTCCGGTCTGAATTACATATCCTCGATTAGCAATCTCCAGTGCTTCCTGAACCATCTGTTCCACTAATAAAATAGTGGTTCCTTTCTTATTAACATTAACTACTGCTTCCATCACTCTTTCTACTAATGCCGGCATTAAGCCCAGAGATAATTCATCAAGCATTAATAATTTAGGCTTAGACATCATTCCTCTGGCTATAGCCAGCATCTGTTGTTCTCCCCCACTTAAAGTTTCAGCTATTTGAGTTTTACGTTCTTTAAGAATGGGAAAAAGTTCGAAAATTTCTTCTGTTCTTAATTTTATTTCTGAACGATTAACTTCAATATAAGCACCTAACTCAAGATTTTCCTGAACAGAAAGTTTTGCAAATAATCTTCTCCCTTCAGGAACATAGCTAATCCCTTCTCGAATAATCATATGAGCAGGTAGGTGAGAGATATCTTTTCCTTTAAATTTAATAGTGCCATTAATGGGGTGCATTAAACCAGCAATGGTACGCATTATTGTGCTCTTACCCGCTCCGTTAGCCCCTACGATAGATACCAATTCACCTTCTCCAACCTCAAGGGAAACATCATGAATTACCGGTGCGCCATCATAGGCACAGTTAATGTTGTTCACTTCTAATATCAGTTCAGACACTCTTCTCTACCCCCTTTGCAGCCTGAAGTTTTTTACTATATTTTTTACCAAAATAAGCTTCGATTACCTGTTCATTTTTTATAATCTCTTCTGGTTTTCCTTCAGCAATCCTCACCCCTCCATCAAGAACAACTACTTTATCCGCAATGGGCATAATTGCTTCCATAACATGTTCAACTATTAAAAAAGTAATACCAGTATCTCGTAAATTTTTAACTAACTCTACCGATTCTTTTACTTCAGTTGAGGTTAAACCAGCCATGCTTTCATCAAGCATAAGAAGTTTCGGACCAGTAGCCAGTGCACGAGCTAATTCAAGCCTTTTTTTTAATCCAATTGTTAAATCTCCAGCACGTTTATTTTTTACTTCGGATAAATAACTTTTTTCTATACATTTTTCAGTAATTTGTCTCGCTTTTTCGCTATTAGGTTCGCGTAAATAAGTCCCAATAAGAACATTATCAAATACTGTCATATCTTTTAAAGGATGAACTATTTGAAAAGTACGAACTGCCCCTAATTTTGCTACTCTATAAGGAGGAAATCCGGCAATATCTATTCCCTTAAATAAAACCTTCCCTTCATTTACTTTATATAAACCAGATATACAGTTAAACAGAGTGGTCTTCCCAGCACCATTAGGCCCAATTAAACCTACTATCTCTCCTTCTCCTATATTAAAAGAAACATCATGATTTGCCATCAGTGAACCAAATTTCTTAGTAACATTATGAACTTCGAGTAGTGGCAATTTATTCACCCCCCTTTGTTTTCCCCAGACTAAAATCAGTCTTTTTAGTATTCCGTAAATGATTTTTTACTTCTGAGATAATTCCCATAATTCCCCTTGGTTGTCTAACTACGACTACTACAATTATAATGCCAAAAATAATCAGATCTATTCCGCCTCCTAAGCCACCCCATAAAGCTCGGCTACATTCTTGAAGAGGAATTAAGATAAGTGCTCCCATTAATGGGCCTAAAATTGTTCCTGCACCCCCAAGAATAGTTATCAGTACAAAAGTCATTGACATACTTAAAGACATTACCATGGGTGGGTCCACTCGAAAGTTATACTGAACAAAAAATGCGCCACACAAACCAGTAAGAAATGCTGAAACAGCCATCGCCAGTAGTTTTACTATAGTACTATTTACTCCAATAGATTCAGCTGCTTCTTGGTCTTCCCGTACAGCTACTAAATAGTAACCAAAACGGTTTTTTTCAATCCATCGAACTACTCCAAAAATTAGGATAAATAAAATCAAAGCTCCATAGTAATACGGTATCTTGGTATAATACCATACAAAATTTTTCCATCCCTCTTCAACTAAAGGATAATCCAGTCCGAGAGCTCCCCCCACCCAATACCAAACCATAAAAAGCCGATTAAAAATCTCTACTATAGCAAATGTTGCTATAGCAAAATAATGACCTTTAAGTTTAAAGCAGGGATAACTGATAAGAACTGCCATGATACTTGCAGAGATTGCACCTATTAATATCCCCGGCCAGGGGGCAATTCCGTATTTCACTACTGCCATTCCGGCACCATAGGCACCAATTCCAAAAAAAACTGAATGACCAAAAGAAACCTGTCCAGCATATCCCCCAATTATATTCCAGGATTGAGACATGCTGGCAAACAACAAGATAAGGATAAGGACATGTTGAAGAAA
>DAOUWX010000038.1 GCA_030666935.1 Atribacterota bacterium
AATCTATAAAACCCCACTCAACCCCTTATAAAATAAGGCTTTCCGCCCACATCTAAAATAGGCCATTTTTTAGCCCTTTTAAGCGCTTATTTTAAAAAATATGAACAATCACTCCAGACCGCCTCAAAAAACGCCGCTATGACCATATTTCGCTAAAACCCTTATTTTACAAGGCTTTCAGACTGCTAAAAATCCCACTTTTAGCCCTTTTTTGCCTCATTTTCTCCGTATTTTAGAAGCGCTAACACCATCCCATATAACAAAAAATCGCAGAAACCCTTATATTTACTGCGTTTTAAAGACTTACTATTTTTTCCTATAAAAACTAATAATGCTCTAATTCTATCTATACTTATCTCCCTTATTTATGCCCTGTCTTTCGCAATGACAGAGGAGTAAAACTAACAATATTTACTTACAGATGTGTAAAAACTGTGAAAAAAGACCTTCCTGAAAGCCTTATAAACAAAGGGTTTTAAGAGCAGGATACAAGAAAAACGTTTGCATTTGCATTATTTTATACCAACCTATACTTTACCCCTCAAAAATCGCCATTTTTTAACTAATATTTCACTCTTTTAAAAACTGAAAGTGGCTATTTATAAGGATTACAGAGTTTCGGGAAGGTAGAAATAGGCCAAAAATGGGGGTCGTAAATGCCGTTTTTCAAAAATTGAGACGCGAAAAAAGGCACTTTTCGTGCGTTTAAAGGGCATTCCTGAAGGGGGTCTGAAAGCCTTGTAAATAAAGGGTTTCAAGGGAGAGTAAATTTTCCAAAAATCCTTCTTTTTAAAAGAAAAAGCTTTTGGTTATCGATTGCTAGAAAAAGAAAGACGGATCTGATGAATCAGACCCCTACCTGTAAGATTGCCAGGTCGCGTCACAATGAAAGAGTGATTAAAACTAACAATATTTTACTTATGAATTGGTGGAGGCAAGTAGACGACTTTCGCAACTTTTGTATGAATGATGAAACTGAAAAGGTATATCGAAAATTAAAAGAAGTAATTGGGGTCTGTTAAGACAATAACATAGGCAGAACCTCAATAAAGAAGTTCTGCCTATGTTATTGTCTGGCTCACCTTATTTGAAACCTTTGGAACTTTTTGCTGGGGTGAAATTATCGAAGAATTACAGAACACCTATAAACCGAAGGGATTAATTAATCTTCCTTTTATTGTTCCAAAAGAAAAAAGAATATTAGAATATATCAAATACCAACAAACCAAGGATTTAGATTAAGTGAAGTTTGAATTGATTTAAGTTGCCACGGGTATGCCCGTGGGATTTCCACTATTAATTATTTGGATGGAGAAACAGAATGAAAAACGTAGTGAATGCAATAAATAATCTAGCTATCGTAACAAATAAGATGAAAAAGTAAAAGAGAACCAAGTTTGCATATAGAATAGTGCAAACGAAAGTCTACCTTTATATTCCTATTAGCTAAGCTATCCTTTTTTATGGACCCCAAGAAGGCGCTCCATCTATATTTGGATTTTTTGTAAGTCTGGTCCGGTTAGAGCCATCCGCATTCATTATGTAGATGTCATCTTCTCTGCCACTAAGAGATTCAAATACAATCTTAGTTCCATCTGGTGAAAAGCAGGGCGACTCATCAAATCGATTTTTTGTAAGTCTGGTTTGGTTAGAGCCATCCGTATTCATTATGTAGATACCACCATTTCCACTGCGAAAAGATTCAAATACAATCTTAGTTCCATCTGGTGAAAAGCAGGGCTCCCAATCATAGCCTGGATTATTTGTAAGTCTGGTCGGGTTAGAGCCATCCGCATTCATTATGTAGATCTCTTGATTTCGATTTCCATCACGTTCAGAACCAAATGCAATCTTAGTTCCATCCGGTGAAAAGCAGGGATAACTATCCCGAGCTGGATTATTTGTAAGATTGGTCGGATTAGAGCCATCTGCATTCATTATGAAAATCTCTTGATTTGCCTTATGTCTTGATTCAAATACAATCTTGGTTCCGTCTGGTGAAAAGCAGGGCGCCCAATCAAATGCTGGATTATCTGTAAGCCTGGTCTGGTTAGAGCCATCTGCATTCATTACGTAGATGTCACCATTTCCATTACGATTAGAGAAAAATGTAATCCTACCCTCACCTTCTCCTCCCCCCTCATCTTGGTTTCCTGGATTACAACCAATTAATAGGGATACTGCTAAGGGAATTACTAATATTACTAATAATAATTTCTTCATCTTTTATCTCCTTTCAACTAGCAGGAAAATACTATCTAAAAGTTTGGATACTCTTGGTATCTTTCCTCTTCGGCTCCTTCTCTTTTGTGATGGAAAGAAAAGGTCTCTCCTGTTACCTTCATACAGGATATAATATTTAGTTTTTGATTATATGAATATAGGAAAAGTGGTAGTGTGTAGGTGTTATGGTTAGGATGTGTTATTTGTTGGGTTTCCTGGGATAATAAATGAGTGCTGCGCTTATTATAAATCTTTGATAACTTAGCTTTTTATATTAATATGAGCCTATTATAAATATTCTGCTAAAATATGAAATAGAAATATCAATTTTTACACTGTTTCTACTATTCGACAAGTCAATTTAGAAATCCTTCTTTTTCTGTAAAACAATCTACAAAAAAATAATAAAGCCCTTCAGATAAATCGCTGAAAGGCTTTATTTATAAGGATTTGGTGGAGGCTGGTAGACGAGTTTCGCAACTTCTGTTTATTTGATGAGACTGAAAAAGTATATCAAAAGTTAGAAGAAGCAATTGGAGTCTGTTAATAATTTAAAAATAGATGCACACGGACAAACTCTTGATATTCTACCCTTCGGGTTAATAAAAATTTCCTTTTTTCACTCAAATTACTCCTTAAGACATTTTAACATATTATAGCTTATACATCTTAAAAACTATGTGAGAAAAAAAATCTTTACCCTTTGTTATATTCCCAAAAATTATTCTCAGGAATGCTGGGTTTAAGGTCAATTTTATTGTTAGCATAACCATATCTGTAAAATTACAAAAACATATATTTTACGAAATTTCAAAAAAGATATCTTATTTCCTTTTTCCGAATAAAGTATAGATGAATACCCGGAGATTTAATTTAATTTAATTTTATTAACAATCGATTAAGCTTTGAACATGTTTCGAAGGTCCAAATAATCGTTTATTTAATCACTTTTTTTATTATAAGAAAGTGATTTTGTTTTATAATGCTACACATTATTCTATGCTTATAGAATGCTTTTAAATTATAGATCCATGTTTTTTTGTTTTTAATAATTTTATTTGAAATTAAAAAGGAGAGGAGAATAGAGAATTAAAGTCAAATAAAATAGAGGTTATTAAATTTCTTAAATAACCTCTATTTTATTTAGTTAGTAAATTAATTTATCGAACGGACAACTATTTTAATTGAATTGATTTCGTAACTTACTTCCTCAATGACATCTTCCCCATCTCTATCTAGAAGTAAATAGCCTTCTGAAAGAGTACTAGTAAACTAGATTCAATTAAATCTGCTATATTATTCCCATCATTCCATTGTTTGAAGTCGCTCGAAGAATTTGTCATCGACATTTCATAACCCAAATCATCCTCTGCCTTATTTGTAAAAATAATATGGTAAATTCCTGGTTCGTATGGAACAATAAAAATTAATCAAAACATTATAAATTTGAATACCCACTGAAATGGAATAACAAATAGAATAATAGCTAGAATTCACAGTCATCCCAAGAATAATTATATCTAATTAGAACACTATCCGCTAATTCGTCTAAAAATCAATTTATTTTTATTCTTATTGATCCATTTATATTATTCAGGATTTTCTCTAATAACTGGACTTATCTGAACAATTTCTATTCATTCAAATAACTATAATTCTAATTTACGTTTGCGTCAAACGTAAAATCTCCAGCGCATCTTGTTGTTATAAAGGCACTATAACTTCCCATGTCTTTTTCAGCCTCTAAACTTCTATACCAACTATGCCTATGTCCATCAATCATCTCTGGCCCGAAATAAGTTATAGAAAAAATATTTGGATCATAATCCAAATCTATATTCATTAAGCTACCCCCTCCTGAAGTATCACTTACTCCAAATTTAGCATATTTTAAATTATATCCATTATAAGGAAATAATATCGGAGATTCATAATCCCAACAAAAAACTGGATATAAATCGCTTATGATTTCTTCTTCGTAAGGTTGTAACGAGATCATTCTTGGAAACCAAGTATCAACTGTCATAATCGGACTGCTGCCAATTTTTACGCCATCTTTGAATGCTTCTATATAATATTTGTAGTTATTACCAAGAATTACATCATTATCTACTTGACTTAACCAGCCTGGCCACCAAGAATTATAATTCCCAGTTATATCTATATATTCATCACTATTATCACTTTTATAAATTTTATAGTCAGTCGCTTCACAGCTATTTATCCACATTACCCTAATGGACTCAGAAGATTCATAAGTATTAGCACTAAATCTAGATAGTATTTCCATGTTCTGATAATAAAAAAATCCACCACTACAAGAAATAATACAATTTCCATCTTCATCTTCTCCACTAATCCAAATACACCATTCATACTTTTGATTTTCCAATAATGGTAAACCATCATATTGACATGAAAAAATATCTGGATTATTTATATCTTTACTCCAAAATATTTCATAGCTTGTGGGATCTCTAACAGTCACTGCGCCTCTATTAAAATTATATTTACCATTATAAGGAAAACTAATCAATATTTCATACTCCCATGTAAAAATAGGATTTTCTTCATTTAAAACAACACCTCCTACAGGATAGATCGCATTTACGTTTGGAAGCCAAGTATCTACTATTAAGGTTTTAGATGTTTTAATTAAACTAGAATCATTATATGCTTCAACTTTATAATAATATGTTCTCTTCGCTAACCATGGTTCATCATAATTGTATCCTCCATTATCAGTTAAGGAAATCTCCCCTAAGAGTTCTTGAAATGTGTTTCCATCTAAACTCCTTAATACTTTATAATTTGTTGCAGATGGATATTCTTCCCACATTATATCTACCGAGAATTTTGAAGATGCGGTTAAAGCATGATAATTAACCTTCCAGGGCACATCTCCATAATAGAACCCTCCTCCATTACATACAGAGAAAATGCTAACATTTCCATTTTCGCCACCAAGCCATCGTCCCCATTGGTATTCATGACCTTCTATTAAAGCAGGACCATCATATGTAACTTCAAAAACATCCTCATCCGCTTCAATTTCCCAGACACAAACACCGGTATCTATATCATTTAGATTAAATCCTCCTCCATTATATTCAAATTCATCATTGTAAGGAAAACT
The DNA here is from genome assembly GCA_030666935.1 of Atribacterota bacterium. Classification (GTDB taxonomy): domain Bacteria; phylum Atribacterota; class Phoenicimicrobiia; order Phoenicimicrobiales; family Phoenicimicrobiaceae; genus Sediminicultor. Next base: position 5,360 of record DAOUWX010000038.1, read on the forward strand.
GATCGGTGCTTCATAATAACATTCAAAAACTGGATTAGGTTCAGTTACCAAACTGCCTTGTAAGGGGGAAACGGGTAAGATCGCCGGCAACCAAGTATCTTGTGTTATAGTGGGACTGGTTTGAATTACAGTTCCTCCATCGAGAGCGACCACGTAATAATCATAAGTATTACCATCTGTTACATCCCAATCATTAAGCCAATACCAGCCTTCATTTTCTTCATAATTATCAAGAAGCTTGGTAAAACTGCCATTATTTTCACTTTTCCAAACTTCATAATTGTTGGCACCTGTGAAATTATTCCATCTTACTTCTACGTTGTGGCCATTAGGTAAATCAGTATGGGTACCAGCGGCAATATTAACTTCCCAAGGTTGGTTACCATAATAGAAATATGACCAACTCATTGAAACATTAATCTGTTTTCCTTGACTGTCAAATCCATCAAAAATAACATTCCAATCATAAGCATGACTAAGCTGGAGAGGGCTACCTTCATTATTTTGATTATATACAACTGAGGTTCCCTGTATATCTTCAAGATAAAATTGCCACATTTCCTCATTACTATTTCGATCATATACATGGATATGAATTTGCCCTTCACAAATAGAATTGTACGGCAAATCTGGCACCCCTAAATGAGACCATTCTAATACAGGCGTTGAATCAGTTACTATTGAACCAGGGGCTGGGCTTACAATTGGATAAGGAGGATACCAAGAATAACTATCTACACGTCTTATTTCGCTAATTAATGTCTCTCCCTCAGCAGTTTCTGCGGTAACATAGTAATCATAGATATTTCCTTCTTCAACCGGTTCATCTATGAAATTCCATCTTTCATTATTTTGTTGATAATCACCGAAAATTTCCAGAAAATCACCCATCCCACCTGTTCTTTTATAAATGTGATAACTAATTGCCTCTGGATAGGATAACCATTGTACCCAAATTTGCCTATAAGATTGATTTTCTTCATTAATGTAACTAGTAAATGCTATAGCTTCCACTCCACTAACTTTTCCTGCTTCACCATAGTATAAGCTACCTCCCGTAGTGCTGGCAATTCCGGTTCCTGCATCATTTTGCCCATAGATATAATGACCCCATTCATATTGTTTTCCTACTTCTAATGATAAATTTTCATAAGTTCTGGCCGTAACTTGGTAATCATCCCAATGGTCTCCAAAAATAAAATTACCCGTTGATGCTTCGTGTATGGAGAAACCAGCATCGTGGAATTCATATGATGAAGGAAAATTAAATGGATCTTGATCGTAATGCCAGGTAAAAGTAATGGTATTACTGGCAACTACTTCATTATCAATAGGATGGTCAGCTATCATAGCAGGAAGCCAGGTGTCAACAATCATAATATCTGAAGTTTTAATTAGCGCCTCGTAAGTATCATAAGCCTTAATTTTATAGTAATAGGGTGCTTCTACTTCTGATACTGTTTCATCATTCAAGTAAAATACCTCACCATCCCATTCATATACACCATTCGGTTCACCAAAATTTACATTATCGATGCTTCTAAGCACTTTATAATAGCTAGCGTTAGCTAATTCGTTCCACTGGATTCTTACATTAATGTATCCAACACCACTATGGGCATCAGTACGGCAATCCCAAGGAATTTCTTGATAATAGAAACAATAACCCTTATCATCGCATTCAGTAATCTTTTCTCCATTTTCATCAAAACCTTCTGCTCCAACATTCCACCGATAGTTATGACCCAGTTGTAAGGCTGGCGCTGTTCCATTGTAATTATAATTTTCCTGAGAAGTTTGAAAATCATCTTCAAATTCAACTCTCCATCCGCTTTCTTCGACTCCTTCTGTACGGTCGTTCACCTTAAAGCTACTAAAGCCTGATTTAACAGATCCATAAGGTAAGCCAATATCTATCGAATCCCAAATAAATAATTGATTAGGATCATTTACTGGACTATAAGGCAATCCACTTTCAATCGTTTCATAATAATCCGGAGGACTCACACACGAAATGGCAGGTAACCAGGTATCCCTTACTTTAGTTTCACTACGAGCAATTTCCTGTTCACTATTATCATAAGCACAGACATAATAAGCATAACTTTCAGTCTGTAGTCCAGGACTTACTACATTTAAATCAAGATCATTTGCCTCAAATTCTCCATCATCTTCTTCAATAATATCATCAATAGGAATATGCCCAGAACCACCTATGCTTTTATAAATTATATAACTATCAGCTCCAGGATATGCCTCCCAACAAAGATGAACACCATATTGAATAAAATCTTCATCCTGTCCAGTCCAAGTGAATATTTCAACCTCAAAAGGTTGATTTCCATAGTAGAACCATGATTCACAAGCAGTATTCGCAATTTCATCCTCAATATCTTCGCCATCATATACTACATGCAAGAAATATTTATGACCTTCATGGAATTCGATTTCATCATTGGGGATAGTAACCGAGGTCACGTTTAGGTCGTAAGTCTTGTATTCCCAAACATCTTCACCAGAAGTCTCATCATAAATTCCTATATTAATGTCACCGCTAATAATGTTAGCCGGGAAAGGTGCTGGAGAAGTCCATTGTAATTGTAAAGGCAAATTAGTCTCTGTTAATACTGAATCATGCTCAGGAAAATCAACGCTAATCGGAGATAGCCAGGTATCTATAATAAGAATATCACTTTGATAAATTGGTCCTGAAGCATCTTTCGCTACTACATAATATTGATAGGTAATACCTGAAGAAACATCAGCATCCCAGAAGTTATATTCATTATCTTCCTCGTCAAAATGAAGTTCTATATTAATTATACCAAAATCACCAATTCCTTCTTTTCGGTATAAATCATATGAGGTTGCTCCCGGATAAGCAATCCATCCTCCACGGGTGTAATATTGGGGAGGATTATCTCCATTAGTTTCAACCAAAGAAGTGCCACCTAAGGGCGGAAAACCATAGTAGAAACTACCATCAGTGTTAGTAGTACAACTGTTACCTTCTTCATTTCTCGAAGAGATCCAATGCTCCCAATAATATCTATGACCTTCGGTTAAAGGAGAGCCGGCATAAGTAATTGAGGAAGTATTAAAATCATCCAAATCAATATCCCATACAGTTTCATCGCTAGTTACATCTTCGACAATTAACCCACCACCATCAAATTCAAAAGTTCCATAAGGAAAATCGAGAGTCAGTTCGTATTGCCAACTAAATGTTGGATTTATAGCAATTACCACCTCATTATTGATTGGGCTTAATGCTGTTATCCCGGGAAGCCAGGTGTTAACGATCATAACCTCAGAAGTGTTAATTAAGCTAGTGTTGTTATAGGCTTCTACTTTGTAATAATAGGTATCTCCGAGGGTTACATCGAAATCATGAAACCTATACCAACCATTTCTAAATGTATAGTCATCAGTAAGTTCACCAAAATTGGTATTATCTATACTCTTATATATTTTGTAATCATTAGCATTCGTGCAATCATTCCATCTTATCCCAAGAACTGCTTCTTCTGGTGAGGTAGTCTCGGCATTATAGTAAACTATCCAGGGTTTATAGCCATAGTAAAATATTGATCTACACGAACTATTGGCAATCTCCTTACCAGAAAAATCAGGACCATCATTACCATCAAAGATGACAAACCAGGAATATTCATGACCTTCTACTAATGGAATTGCGGATTCTTCTGCTCTTGGGTCATTATATGCTACTGAGGATATATCAAGACCATTTATCTCAATTTCCCAGACATCTTCTCCGGTGGTCTCATCGGTGACATGTAGTTCTACATCTCCAGAGTAAATGCGAGTCTGGTAAGGATAAGCAGTAATACCCAGGGACTGCCACTGGAAGGTTGGGTTCGAATTGGTTATTACAGCATTCATAGTAGGAATCTCCGGGGTTGTAGCCGGTAACCAGGTATCCACTATCTCCGGCGGACAGGATACTGTTTCTGTGAGGGTAACTGCTTCAATGTAATATTCATAAACAACCTCTGGATCAACTCCTTCTTCCCAAGCTTCATAGCGATTCATTCCCTCGTCATAGTTAATATCTAAATTAACTATGGTAAATACTGAACTACCCACCTTCTTATAAATTTGATATGAGTTTGCATCTGGATGAGGTTTCCAAAGTAGATGGATGTAATGACCCAACTCACCATTCAACCCCCGATGAATATGGGAACGGGATTCAAAATTGGCGAAAAATAAAAGTTCTTCTTCCACTATCTCTACTGCATCAGCTACTTCGGGATCGGTGGTTACATTGCCGTTACTGTTCAAGGTCTGGTCTATGGAAACCACCAAAGCCGTGAAGTTTCCGGCGTTTAAGATATCATCTAAGTTAATCTCCTCTGGGGTCAGGTTGGGATCATCTGCTAACAAGGCCTCCATTACCAGGGCAAGAGCAGTAGACTCAGCGTCAGCTATTCCGGCATCAAAAACCTCGTGGAGGGCGATAGAGGGCACAACATCCTTGTAGACTACAGTCTGTCCATCTACTTCTCCGACAGCCGTAATGATGTAGTTGGTACCAGGAGCAACTTGGGGTAAAATATATTGTCCTTGTGCTTGAGTAGTACCTGTATGAGTAATACCTTGGGAATCGGTAATAGTAACGGTAGCGTCTACTAAAGGAATCAAGCCAGTTATGTCTTTACTTATAGATTTCGATGTTTCCGGTACCATAACCTTACCCATAAGCACAGCTTTAATAGGTCCTTTGTAATGGAAATGCCAGCTGTTACTGTAGGCATTAGCAATTAAATTTCCCTCGGCATCGTAGGCATCGGTCCAGTGAAACCATTCGTATTCGTGCTCGTTTTCCAGAGGCATTCCGGTATTATCCAGGTTATAGGTTACATTATCAACCGTGGTATCTTCAAAGGTCATATCCCAGACCTCTTCCTGGACCGTCTCATCATTAACCTTTAAGTGGGTCTTCAGATAACCTTCTGCTTTTGACTTGGTGAGGTATTTAGTCAGTTCTTGGTTATCCCAGCTGAAGGTAGGTATGGGAGTATCCACTTCGGCATTATTCTGAGGTTCCTTTAATGTACAGGGGGGCAGGAAGATCTCCCGGGAAAAGATCTCGGTCTGGCCAATCTCCTCTTTCTCATCATAGGCCAGTACATAATAGCTGTACTGGTTGCCGGGTTGAACTTCTATATCAGTAAAACTACAGCTACAGCTTTTCCTCTGGTAATAGGATGATTGATCTACTCCATCATCGAAGAGCTCTTCAAAAGATCCTCCGTTGAAACTTTTGAAGATTTTAAAGCTGTAATCTATGCTGTTAGCTCTCCAGGCTATTTCAACAGAATGAGCCGGGTTGGAATCTTTGTAGACTTGGGTAACCACCCGGTAGTGGGTAAAGGTGGGTTGTTCCGGTAGGGATGGGGTCACCGCTGGTTTTATAAAACAACCGGCTAATAATAAAACTAAAACAATACAGGATAAAATAACGATATTTCTAATAGTCTTTTGTTTAATTTTCATCTTTAATCTCCTTTTAATATTTAGATTAAATTTATAATTTTAAAAAATTATTTATCTACTCTATCTGGATTTGGGCAAAAAAATTCCCCTTTATTAATTAGAGTAAAATTTAAAAACTGAAAAAATTACGGAAATTATTCACTAAAAAGTGATTAATATGAATTGAGATTATGGGGGGCTAAAAGCAGGCAATCTGGCAATCCTGGTTGATAAGAAGGACCCATGACTTTGCGTCCCATCCTTACGGATGGTTTACCTTTATCAACTTTATCGCTTTCTTTTTTTATTTACCACTCCTTTTATTATTTATAGAGTAATAAGACTAGTTAAACATCTATTCACGTGAAATATTTCACATTTTAAATCACAAAAAAACAAATATTTTTTCTATATTATTACTATATTACTACATAAATATCAAAAATCCTTCTTTTTTTTAAAAAAAATCTAAAAAAATCTTAGATTGGTAACAAATCTTATTATTAAGCCGGAAAATATGTTTATTTTATTTGCCTTTTTAAAAATTAGTTCATTTAAAACCATTCAAATGTGATAGTAGTCTGGGGAGGAACAAAAAGCTCGGAATGACTTTCAAAACTATTATCATCCACCAGAGTAATTTCTACTCCTGCCGAAACATCATTTACCTGAACTGAACTATTACCTGATAAATAGATCCCGGTAGAAACACCGTCTATATACACTGTCCCAAAAACCGTGGCATTATCGGAAACAACTGTAATGGTATAGGTATCATCTCCCTCAGATGGTAAAGGTGGAACAAGGGGATTGTTACATCCCGTTATAACGATACATAAAATACAGATTAAAAAAAATACCTTTATTCTGTTCATGTTTGACAATATTAATTCCTCCTGTTTCAAATTATTGTTTATAAATTGGAAAAATCTGGTGATTAGCCTTTGCAATGAGTTAATAAAAAGAAATGGTTAATAGTATCTTAAATTAACTTACTATTACGACATTGAAGTAATAAAACCCTTCTTTTTTTGTAAAATAATTTAAAAAAGAAAAAGCCCTTCAGCATAATCGCTGAAAGGCTTTATTTATAAGGATTTGATAGAACATGGTGGAGGCTAGTAGACGAGTTTCGCAACTTTTGTATGAGCGATGAAACTGAAAAAGTATATTATAAGTTAGAAGAAGCAATGGGAGCTTGTTAAATATTTAAAAAGACAAAATCTCAGGAAAGCTTTTCTGCTTGGGTTATTGTCTAGCACTCGGGTAGGTCAATAGCTGGATGTCCATAACCTTCACAATACATAAAATCGAAGCTTTTAATAATTTCATAGAGAATGGGTTCA
>DAOUWX010000012.1 GCA_030666935.1 Atribacterota bacterium
AAAATTATTCAATCTTCTTATTTAGGAAATATTATTGATTATAAAATTAAAGTGGGTAATTGGGAAGTTCGAACCAACAGCGATGCTAAATACAACTTTAAGGTTGGAGAAGAAGTGACTTTTTATCTATCACCTGAGGATATTATTGTAACTCGAGAAGAATAAATTTTAAGTTAAAGAGAAAAACATGAATACAACTGTTCTTTATTCTCAAGCGGGTATTGCCACTCAGATAGTGATTTCTGTGGAAGAAGATTATTTTATTGTCGATGCGGGAGATGGTACCTTAAGAGATTTATTGTGTGAAAAAATTGATCTTAGAAAAATAAAAGGAATATTCTTAACTCATGGACATTATGACCATATAGCGGGATTGTATGCCTTGTTAGGGTATTTTCGAATAGTTGAAAGAGAATGTCCAATTAATATATATTTTCCAAAAGGATGTAAAGAAGCTCAACAGATTATTTTTGCGTTTAAAGAAAATTATGATGATTTTTCCTTCAAAATCCAAATACATGAAGTAAAAGGTGGAGATGAGGTTAAGATAGAAGATTTAAAAGTAAAAATATATCAGATGAGACATTATGCAGCTGTGGGAGTTAACCGGATTTTGCATCCTGATCCAGCGGTTGGTTATAGATTTACATATAAAGGAGAATCAGTAGCTATTAGTGGAGACACTGGTATCTGTCCAGGCCTAAGAAAGTTAGTCGGCGGTGCAGATTTAGCTTTAATAGACTCTACTTTAAACAAAGATGAAGAAACTAAAGAATTATTGGAGAAATTACATCTTTCTAAAGAAAAGGCAGAAGAAATTGGGAAATTAGCAAAAAAATGTATATTAATTCATCGACAATATAAATAAATTTGTTTTTGATAAAATATACCTGTTTCATTTTAAAAAATAATAAGAAAGGAAATATAAATTATGGAAAAAGTTAATGTTGGTGTAATTGGTGTGGGTAGAATCGGGAAACTACATGCCCGAAATTTAAAATATCAGGTTCCCGGGACAAAAGTGTTAGCAGTTGCTGATATATTTGAAAAGAGCATCAGGGAAGTTGCATCCCAATTAGAAATACCTATTGCTGAAAAAGATTATCGAGCTTTATTAGAAAATGACGACATTAATGCAGTAGTTATCTGTTCGTCTACCGATACTCATGCTCAAATAATTTCTGAGGCAGCTCAGGCGGGGAAGCATATTTTCTGTGAAAAACCTATCGCTTTGGATATAGATAAAATAAACCAAGCTATAGATGCAGTAAAGAAAGCAGGGGTAAAATTACAGGTCGGTTTTAATCGCCGATTTGACCCCAGTTTTAAAAAAGCTAAAGATCTAGTGGCGAAAGGAACGATTGGAACCCCTCATTTAGTAAGAATAACCAGCAGGGATCCTGAACCCCCACCGATCAGTTATGTTAAAGTATCCGGGGGAATCTTTTTGGATATGATGATTCATGATTTTGATATAGCCCGTTTCCTTTTAGGTCAAGAGGTGGTTGAGTTGATGGCGGTGGGCAGTTGCCTGGTTGACCCGGCTATCGGAGAGGCAGGGGATATTGATACCGCAATAGTCACCCTAAAATATGAGAATGGTGCCTGGGGAACTATCGATAACAGTCGAAAAGCAGTTTATGGCTATGACCAGCGTATAGAAATATTTGGTTCAGAAGGCTGTGTTATGGTAGGGAATCCAACACCAACAGAGGTAATTGTCAATGGCGCAGAGGATACCAAGACTGATAAACCTCTTTATTTCTTTACAGAGAGATATCAGGAAGCATACTTAACTGAAATGAAAGAATTTATTAAATGTATTCAGGAGGATACAAAATCGCCAGTTGGTGGTTTCGATGGTAAAATCTCTGTTCAGATGGGGTATGCAGCTAAAGAATCTCTAATTAAGAGAAGTTTTGTAAGAATAAGCAAGTAAAAATTAAAGAGAAGAAAGGAAAGAACAAGAATCGATTATGAATCCGACTATTAAAGATGTGGCAAGTTTAGCGGGGGTTCATCCCTCCACAGTATCTCGGGTAATAAATGATGATTCTCGGATAAGTGAAAAGACTAAAAACAAAGTTCTTTTGATAATTAGAAAATTAGGATATACCCCCAATGCCATTGCTCGGGGTCTAAAGACAAAAAGAACTCATACCTTAGGAATGCTTATTCCGGATATCACCAATCCATTTTTTGCAGAGATAGCTCGAGGTGTGGAGGACGCAGCAAATAAAAATAATTTTAATGTCATATTGTGTAATACTGATGATAAGTTAAAAAAAGAGAGAACCTATTTAGAAATATTGCGGGGAAAAAGAGTTGATGGTTTAATTTTGGGAACGGCCCATATCAGAGACAAGAGTATCTTGGAGTTGGAGAAGAAAAAATTTCCCTATATCTTGGTTTCCCGTAATATTGAAGGTTTGGATAAAAATTGTGTTATTGTCGATGATGTAACTGGAGGAATAATGGCAACCGAGTATCTGATTAAACTTGGATACCGAAAAATCGCCCATATTACCGGTCCTCTTAAAGTAAGAGGTTCTATCAATCGTTTAGAAGGTTATAAACTTGCCTTAGAAAAACATCAAATTGAATATAAAGAAGAATTAGTTAAAGAGGGAGATTTCAGGATAAAGGGTGGCTATCAAGCTATGAAAAAGTTTCTTGAATTACCTGAACCACCTACTGCAATATTTGCTGCTAATGATTTGCTGGCTTTAGGAGCTATGCAGGTTATTCAGAAGAAGAAATACCATATTCCCAAAGATTTTTGTATTATTGGCTTTGATGATATTCGTTTGGCTTCTTTTGTCTACCCCCCCTTAACTACTATTCGTCAGCCGATGCTGGAGATGGGGACATTAGCAGTGAAGATGTTATTAAGAATAATAGAGGAGGGAGAATTTAATCAAAGAAAAATAGTGTTAAAATCTAAACTAATCATAAGAGAATCTTGTAAAAAAATAAATAAAATAAAAATATAAAAAATATATTATTAAATTAAAATTAAAAAAAGGAGAAACAAAAATGAAAACCGTTACTTTGTGTGCTGATTGGCAACCTAAACCAGATTTTAAATTAGGAACAAAAGATATTGACGGGAAACTTACTTATTTAGGGAGCAAAGTCTGGAAAAATCCGGAGATTAAAATAGTAGAGAAAGATGTTCCCAAAATTGGGCTTACAGAGGTTTTAATCAAAGTTAAGGCCTGCGGAATATGTGGAAGTGATGTCCACATGGCTCAACCTGATGATGATGGTTACATCTGGTACCCGGGACTTACTGCTTTTCCGGCGACCTTAGGTCATGAATTTTCAGGAGTGGTAGTGGAGGCAGGTGAACAGGCCATTAACAAGAGAACGGGGAGGAAATTCGAAGAAGGAGAAGCAGTGACTGCAGAAGAAATGGTCTGGTGTGCTTCTTGCCGACCCTGCGCAGATGGCTACCCTAATCACTGTGAAAAATTACAGGAGATTGGTTTTAGTTGTGATGGCGCTTTTGCAGAATATGTCAAAGTTGATTCCCGCTATATTTGGAGTCTGGAGGAATTAAAGAGAATTTATAAAGGTGATGACCTATTCCTGGCTGGTAGTGTAGTTGAACCTACTTCTGTAGCTTATAATGCGATAATAGAGCGAGGAGGAGGGATAAGACCCGGAGATAATGCCGTAATTTTAGGTGGAGGACCTATCGGTCTTGCGGCGGTGGCTATAATGAAAAAAGCCGGAGCTTCCAATGTAATTCTCTCTGAACCTTCTGAACCAAGAGCAAAATTAGGCAGATTAATGGGTGCAGACCATATCATTAATCCTTTTAAAGAAAACTTTTCAGAGAGAGTGCTAGATATTACAGGAGGTCTGGGAGCTAAATTGTACTTAGAAGCAACCGGCTTACCTGATAAGGTCTGGGCAGATATTGAACAATCTATTTGGGAAGGTAAAATGATTAACAGCACAGTGGTTATCGTTGCCCGTGCAGACAAGAAGATTCCGGTAACCGGAGAAGTCTTCCAGGTAAGAAGGGCTTCTATTGTAGGTTCTCAAGGTCATTCCGGACACGGAACATTCCCCAGAGTGATAAGTTCAATGGCATCAGGGATGGACATGACTCCACTAATTACCAAAAAGATTACCTTAGACGAAGTTCCGGAGAATATAGTCCTCCTGCGGACTGATAGAACGGAATGTAAAATTACCTGTGAGTTCAAATAATTTAACAAAAAGGAGGAATTGGAAATGTCTAATAAGAAAAATGAAAAATGGCTGACTACTGATTATCCTCAAATAATTTTTGAAAATAGCCAGGTAGGCCGATTAAAAAAAGAATTATTTGATGCACCGATGAGTAAGATTGAAGGGATACTTAAAGAATATGAAGTTCCTTCTCCTTCAGAACTGGGGAAGGCAGGGAGCTATATCCAGACTACTCCCCGTATGCATGTTATTGAAAACAGACGTAAAGATGATTTTGTCTTTGTACCGGTGGGATGTACTGAATGTCACGGTGATTACGCTAACACCGGACTGGATACTTTTATGGTCACCCAGATTTGTGAAGGAGTGCGCCGCTATACAAAAAATAGAGATGGAGTAGGTTGCAGCCTGGCATTGCCTCCCTTAAACTATGGTGCACATCCTTATCATCATTGTGGTATGGCCGGAACAATTATTATGCCGGAAGATGTAATTAGAGAGACTATGATTAATGTGATGTATGGACTGTGGAATGATGGTTTCCGCAAACAGATGTGGGTAAATAATCATGGGCAATTATGGGTATTGGAATCTGCCATACAGGAATTCTGTAAACGCTACCAATTACCGGGTATTTATCGAGTAATTGACTGGCATCGCTCTATCAGAGAATTCTTTATCCCCATTGATAGAAAAGATAGTCTCACCACTGACTTCATTCATGCTGATGAGGCAGAGGCATCTGTTGCCAAATTACTCTTCCCTGATATGATAGATATGAAGTATGCTGTAGACACAGAGGGTGATTCATTATTACCTGGTGGTCATTTTGATACATCAGTTGACCCTTATCATCGACCTCAAGGGTGGCAGCAAGGAGAAGGTCAATCTGCAATTGAAAGATCAGCTGTTCCGGAAGGAGTAGTAGGCTGTCCGACTCGAGCCAGTGCCGAAAAAGCAAAACGTCCTATTGCCGCTATTCTTAGATACTTAACTTTGGTTCACGATGAGGTTATGGAAACTTATCCGGCCGGGAAATTACCTCCGGTAGAAAAGATCAGCTTGCGTGACCCTAAAGAGATGGAGCCATTCTTAAAAGAACCTATGAGCAAAGGCTGGAAGTCTGTATTTGAATTACCATATATCGGACAAATAAATAGTCTATAGTGAATAGTTATTTGTCATTGCGAGCGACCATAGGGAGCGCGGCAATCTCATAAAATAGCGTATAGCGGGTAGCGTATAGCGTTTAGTAAGTAGGGGCGTATTGCTCTATACACCCCCCCAATATAATCATAGAAATTATAAAACTCGTAGGACAGGCATCTCGCCTGTCTATGTATCATCCCCTCTCCCCTGGAGGGAGAGGGCCTGCCCTGTGTGTAGTAGAGAAAATTACTGCACAGGGTAAAGGTGAGGGGGAATAATCTGAATAATAAATAATGGATCGAATTAATTCTACCTCTTATACAATTTATACAATATAAATTTTAATTATAATAGGAGTATCAAATAATGAAAAAAAGTATAGTAGTTTCTACTCAGCCTACTAAGTTTTCTGCTTTAGCCTTTAAAGAAGATTTTGAAGAAAGCATTAAGAAAGTTGCAGACTTGGGTTTTGACGGTGCAGAATTAGCGGTTAGAAATCCTAAAGATTTAAAAGTGGATGATGTTATCAATATAATAAAAGAAAATAATTTAGAAGTCCCGGCAATAGGTACCGGACAGGCTTACGGAGAAGAAGGTTTAAGCTTTTCTGATCCAGACGAAACAATTAGGAAGATGGCAGTTGAAAGAATAAATGATCAGATAGTATTTGCTTCCCATTTTAATGCTCAGGTGATTATTGGGTTAATAAGGGGAATAATAAAAGAAAGTGTAAACAAAACAGAAGCCGAAGAATGGACTATTGATTGTTTAAGAAAATGCACAGAATTTGCAAAAGAATACAATATAGGGCTTACCTTAGAACCGGTAAATAGATATGAAGGCAATTTTATTAATACCCTCAACGAAGGAATTGAATTTATTAAACGGGTAGAAGTATCTAATTTAGGGTTATTGGCAGATACTTTTCATATGAACATCGAAGAAGTTTCAATCTACGATAGTATTATTCAAGCAAAAGATTATATCACCCATGTCCACTTTGCCGATAGTAACCGCTGGGCACCCGGCTGCGGCCATCTTGATTTTGCTAAGATAATTCAGACTTTAAAGAAGATAGGTTACCAAGGTTATGTATCTGCCGAGATACTACCCTTTCCTGATCCGGATAGTTGTGCCCGCCTTACTGCTGAAACTTTGGATAAAATTGGTTGTTAGTTAATAATAACTATAATTTAATAACATATTTTTAATATTATAGAAAATCATTAAAATTGTTCTTTCCCAGGGTCCCATGGAAATTTATGCCCGGCTTGATTCTAATAAACCGAGCTTTATGATTAGAGAAATACTTTTCATAGTCGGGAAATTTAGTTCAAGACGAAGACATAGATACCATGATTTTTGTAGAAATATAAGTATATTTTGTTGTATTACCGTAAGGGTAGCAAAAATGTAGAAAGATTAAATATTTATCTTGTTTTAATTGTATTAGAATAGTATTATTAATAATAAATGGTTAATGAAATGGAAGTGGCATGTTGGAGAAAATTTTACTTACTTCTCGAATATTTACTAACATTAGAGAAGCATTAGATTATGCAAAGAAGAATAACTATTATGGTATTGAGCTGTATTTAAATAAAATGAGGTTAATGTTAAATCCTCAAAAGGCAGAAGAATTTTTTAATGAATTAAATCAATATCCGGAATTATATTTTTCTTTTCATCTCCCCACGAGTGATGTAGAAATTGGGCATAAAAATAAATTTTATGCTGAAACGTCTCTAAAATATTTAATGATGTATATTGATTTTTTAAGGCCTTGGTTAACAAAGCAGATGTATAGGCCGATTTTTACTATGCATATTGGGGCAAATTCTATACCCATGGAGCTGTTAAATTGGGAAACAAGTAAAGATAATTTAAAAAAAATGGGCCAATACGTTTCCAAAGCAAATGGCTGTTTACATTTAGAAAATCTGAAAATGGGCTGGACAGCTGAACCGAAAAAGTTAATAGATTTAGTAAAATATGCAGGAATTAATATAACCTTTGATTCTGGTCATGCCGCATCAAGCCCTTTGGTTTTGGAAAGAAAACTGTCCATTGTAGAATATATAAATCAATTGAAGCCCTATATCCGCTATATCCATTTATATGCCTATGAAACTTTGGATGAAGGCAGACATATACCTCCTAAAACTTGGGGTGATATTGAAGATATTTGGAGAGGTATAAAATCCATAAAAGAAATTAGAGGAATTACTCTTGAATTAATCACCTTACCAGAATTGGAATATACTTATAATTTATTAGAAAAATATAACAAGATTTAGTAAATAAAAATAAATTGTTTGAAAAATTAGAAAATATACTGAGCTCGATTCATCGAGATCGAATGATGGCGGATCAAATAAATTTAAGGAGGTGATATCACAAATAAAAAAAATTAAAAAATTTTCAGAGAAGCGAAATTAAGACCCGAATAGAAAAAGTTAAATTATTTATTAATTAAAGGAGAAAAAATTATGAAAAAGATGAGTTTAATTTTAGTTACTATTTGTCTGGTTTTAATGTTCAGTGGGAATGTAATTGCCCAGGAAGGGAATTTAACCGTATGGGTAGCAGCTTCTCCCGCAGAAGGGGAAAATTTAATTCAGGCATTTAGTAAACACTATCCGAATATTGAAGTTGATATGATTAGGGCAGGTTCTGGAGAACTACTAACTCGATTAATGGCTGAACAACCAAATCCTAAAGGAGATATAATTTTAGGAATTGCTAAGGAAGCCTTTGAAGGTAATTACGATTATTTTGTACCATATAAGAGTAAGAATGATAGTGCCATTCCTAAAGATTTAAAAGATACTGCGGAAATTCCTAAATATTATGGTTATTCCATGCCTTTGCAGGCTTTTATGATTAATACTACTGTACTTGCTCCCGAAGATTATCCTAAAAGTTGGAAAGATTTAGCTCTTCCTAAATATAAAGGAAAAATTATATTGGCCAATCCTGCTCTATCTGGGTCAGCTTATTCTCAAGTTTTCCAGATGCATGAACTGTATGGATTTGATTTCATCAAAGAAGTTGTTCCTAATGTGGTATTTGTTACTTCTTCAAGTATGGTTCCTGAATCCGTTGCTCGAGCGGAATATGCTATAGGTATTACTGGTGAATATAATATTGCCAAACATATCGATGCTGGTACTCCGGTTATAGCTATTTATCCTGAGGAGGGAACGGGTGCGCGATTCGATGCTTCAGGAATTATTAAAAATGGACCAAATTTAGAAAATGCTAAACTGTTTATGGATTTTTTAACTACCAAAGAAGCTTATGAGATAGTATTAAATACTAAATCTCGGAGGACTGTACATCCGGAAGTTCCGGCTCCCGGTGCATTACCTCCATTAAATGAAATTCCTTTAATGAAATATGATGCAGTAAAAGCCGCAGAAATGAGAGAAGAATTATCTCTTAAAGTGTCAGATTTAATCCAATAAAGGGTAGCAATTAAAAAACAATATAAAGAAGTTAGCTCGGTTTTGCAAGATTCACTCTTGTAAGACCGAGCTTCTATTTCCCTGTTCCCTTTCTTTCTCTTCATACAATGAACGATACTAATTGCAAAAAGTTAGTGCAAACTTTTAGTATCTTTCTTTGTCTTCACACGATACACAATACGAATAATTACTGGCACTAAATTATAATATATAATATAATTAATAATCAATAAATTTATCATTTAGAGAATTTTAATCTCAAAAAATTATTAATAATAAGGGGAAAAATTACGGTGTGTCCTAATATAATATATAAAGATGTGATAAAAAAATTTGAAGGAAAAGAAACGGTTGAAGCCTTAAAAGGGGTATCTTTTGAAATAGAAAAAGGGGAATTATTCTGTTTATTAGGACCGAGTGGATGTGGTAAAACCACACTTCTTCGAATTAGTGCAGGGTTAGAAAGCTTAACCACCGGGCAGATTTTTTATGGAAAAAAGGATATAACTACCATACCGCCTTTTCGGCGAAATATTGGAATGGTATTCCAAAGCTTTGCTCTTTACCCTCATATGAGTGTTTTTGAAAATGTTGCCTATGGCCTTCGAGTACGAAAAGAACCGGAAGGTACTGTAAAAAAGAAAGTTACAGAGATCATGGAGCTAGTTGGACTACCGGATGTTTTAAGGCGAAATCCCAGCCCCACAGCTTTATCCGGAGGACAACAACAAAGGATTGCTATTGCCCGAGCGTTAGTTTATGACCCGGAGATTTTATTATTGGATGAACCGTTAGCCAGCCTAGATGCAAAATTGAGACGTTATATGCGGGCAGAGATTCGTAGGATTCAGAAAACTACAAATATAACTACCATATATGTTACTCATGATCAAGAAGAAGCTATGGCCATTGGAGACCGTTTAGCAATAATGAATAATGGGTTAGTAGAGCAGATGGGAACTTCTGATCAAATATATCATTATCCTGATAATATGTTTGTAGCCAATTTTATAGGTAAGATGAACTTCTTCCCGGGAACGATTCAGGAGGTTAAAGAAAATCATTGTAAGATCCAACTGGAACATAATCAAAAGATTTTAGATATGTTTTATGAAGTGGATCAAAAAAGAAAACAAGAAATGAATAAAGGTAAAAAAATTATTTTGGGCTCTCGACCAGAAAAATTAACTATAAGCGCTGATTTGGAAGAAGGTTTACTTCCAGGACGAATTCGAATAATACAAAATTTAGGGAAAGTGACTCGCTACGAAATTGCTCCTCTTTGGGATTCTGAAAATAAGTTAATAGAAGTTGATATGGAAGGAAAATTGCCAGGAGTAAGAGAAGGAGACACAGTATATATCAATTTTGATAGAAAAAATACACTTTTGTTTTCTGGAAAGAAGGCAATATAGATGGGCGTTATTAGTAATCTCAAGGAATTTATATTAGAACAATCTAAAAAAGATTATACTCCCTATTTAATTTTAAGTGTACCCTTACTTTTTTTAGTTATATTTCTTGTATGGCCTCTAGGAATGAGCATTGGAAAGGCTTTTGTGTTAAGGGGTAATGAATTAATTTTTAATAATTTTACCTTTGCTAATTTTCAACGATTTTTTACTTCCTCGATGTATCAGAGAAGCTTGCGCAATTCTTTTGTAATTAGTTTTTCTGTAGTTTTTTTTACTTTACTTATAGGGGTTCCTATGGGATATTTTGTAGCCAGAGTAGAGATGCCCTTTAAAAAATTGATTTTATCATTAGGAATTTTACCCATTATCACCCCGGCTTTTGTAGGTGCTTTTTCCTGGGTCATATTATTAGGAAAACAAGGAGTAGTTCGCTATATGGTGAATAGGGTTTTAGGAGTAGTGGGACTATCATTACCACCTATATATGGTCTTTTTGGAATAATCTTTACCATGACCCTTACCTATTTACCATTTGTTTTTTTGCTAAGTCATGGTGCATTTAAATCAGCTAATCCTTTATTGGAAGAAAGTGCGATGATAATGGGAGCAAGCCAGAGCAGAATACTTCGAACCATCACTATGCCGCTGATTCTTCCTAGTTTGGGAGCAGCATCTATATTGGTATTTATTCGGGCTATAGGAAATTTTGGTATACCGGCAGTACTTGGTGGGCAGCAATATGTTTTACCGACTTTAATTTATTTTAGGGTAAATGGGTTTTGGGACTTAAATGGGGCATCAGCAATTGCTATCCTTAGTGTTATCATTGTGGTTATAGCCTTGACTATTCAAAAAAAGGTAATTAGCGCCAGGGAATATGAGACTATTAGTACTGCCAGTTCAGAACATAAATTACATAGACATCCTTTTATAAAAGCTATTGCTATAATATATTGTAGTTTGGTTTTACTTATTTCCTTAGCCCCTCAAATAACTATTATTACTATGTCTTTTTTCAGGCAATGGATAGGTTTTTTACCGGCAGGATTTACTTTGGAAAATTATAAAATTATCCCCCAAATTGCTTCCAAGGCCATTAGAAACTCTCTATTTTTAGCTACATCTGCATCCTTATTAACCGCTCTGATAGGAACTTTAGTTGCTTATATTACTGAACGACGCCGACCTAAAGGAGCAATGTTGATAGATTTTACAGTGATGACTCCGTTTGTTTTACCAGGTATTGTTGTTTCTGTTGCCTTATTATCTGCCTTTTCTTCCGGACCTATTAATATATCCGGGACTTTCTTGATTCTGATGATTTCCTTTGTAGTTAGGAGGACTCCTTATGTCTTTCGTTCAGTTGCTGCAAGTTTAACTCAGCTCGATGAGGCTTTAGAGGAATCTTCAACCATAAGCGGCGCCAGTTGGTATTACACCTTTCGCAAGGTTACTTTTCCTTTAATATTACCGGGGATTATTGCCGGATCAATCTTAACATTTGCTACTTTATTACAGGAATTAAGCACCAGTATATTATTGTATTCTGCAAAGACCCAAACTTTACCTATACAGATTTATAATGCAGTAGCTGATGGTAATTTTGGAGTAGCCAGTTCTCTTTCTGTTTTGTTATTAGTGACTGTTTTTATAGCAGTATACCTGATGAATTTGTTTGTGGGAGAAGCAGCCTCTTCCGGCTTTAAACTGGGCTAATATTTTTCTTGTTTTTTCTTGTGTAGGGATTTGATTTATCAAACCCGCCATGAAAAAAGGAGGTTTAACCAAAACATATGAAAATTAATATTTATTCCAATAAAAAAGAAACCAGCAAAGAAGCTGCCTTACAAGCCGCTTCAATATTAAAAAAGACAATTCGTCAAAAAGGTACTGCTACCTTTGTAATAGCTACCGGTGTTTCCCAGCTGGACTTTATCGAACATTTAATTGCTGAAGGTAATGTTGATTGGAGCAAAACTAGGATGTTTCATCTTGATGAATACATCGGTCTTCTCGAAAGTCACCCAGCGAGTTTCAGAAAGTATTTAAAGGAAAAATTTATTTCGAAAGCAGGTGGAATTAAAAAAGTTAATCTTATTAATGGGGATGTAAATGATCCCCAAAAAGAGTGTAATCGTCTCAATAAAATTTTACAAAATGAAATTGTGGACATAGCATTTGTGGGGATAGGGGAAAATGGACATCTAGCCTTTAATGATCCCCCAGCCAATTTTGAAATTGAAGATCCTTTCATCATTGTAAATCTTGATAACCAATGTCGAAAACAGCAGGTAGGGGAAGGCTGGTTTAATTCCTTTGAAGAAGTTCCTCGACAAGCTATTTCTATGTCTATTAAACAAATTATGAAATCGAAAAATATTATCTGTATAATACCTGGCAAAAGAAAAGCCCAAGCAGTAAAGGACTGCTTCGGAACAGATAAGATTTCACCTCTATATCCTTCTTCAATATTAAAAAAACATAAAAATTGTTTTGTCTTTCTTGATTTTGATTCAGCTAAGTATTTATCTAAAATATCTTTAGACAAAATTTGATCTTATTAAAGCGATTATATTTTTTTAGATAAAAATTAATTAGATATTTATCTATTTTTAATATACGAGTTGTGCTAAATAATGAAGGATTTTTTATTTACTACTTCGAAGAGGAGAATGCTCTTGTAAGTCTGGTGATAACCACAAAAGGCAAAATCAACAGAATATTAGCAAAAAAGAGGTGTAAGAATAAATTATTAATTGCTTAGGACATTTTACTTGCACATATTAAAATGTAGTATAAAACTTAATTTAAAAATCTAGAAAAGATTAGATGATTATTTAATTGAGGAGAATCTAAGTTTAATAATATGGAAAAATGAAATGAGGACTTAATTATGATTGATAAAGATAATTTTTTAGGTAAAAATTGGTTATTAGATACAAATGAAGGAATAAAATTATACCATGATGTTGCAATTCTATCAAGAAAAGAAGTGGGGATTATTGATACTCACACACATCATAATTTAAGACAGGTTGTAGAAAATAAGCCTTTTCCTAATATTTGGAGGGCTGAAGTTATTGAAACGAGGGAAGAATATAAAAATTGTGATCATTATATTATTCAATTGGCAGCAAAGTTCCCCGGTTTTTCACAAGCTTTAGCCAGAGATCCTCAAATTTCAGATTATGATAAATGGACGGCTTTATGCAAAGTTTTTCCCTGTCTTGAAGGGAATCATGTCCATCAATGGATGCATTTAGACTTGAGAAGAATGTTTGGTATCAAGGAATTATTGAGTGCAGAGACCGCAGATAGAGTATGGGAAAAAGCGAATGACCGCTTAAAACAAAAGGACATGTTACCACAGGCAATTCTTAAAAGGAATAGAGCAAAAATAATTTTTACAACTGATGATCCAGCAGATGATTTGTATTACCATAAAATAGGGAATAATATAAACGGCATTACTTTTTTACCTACTTTTAGACCGGATGCTTATTGTAATATCTTTGATGATAAGTGGAAATCGAACATTGAAAGAATTTGCGAATTAACTGAGCAAGATACAACTCTTAGAGGTCTGATTAAAGCTTTAAGGATAAGACACGCTTATTTTGCTAAAAGGGGAGCAAAGGCAAGTGATCATGGTTTGCTGGAACCTTATGGTTTAAAAATTAGTCAAAAAAGAGCAGAAGAAATTTTCCATCAAGCCTATGATAAAGAAGAAAAATACGGTCTTAGATCTATTGAAACCAAAGAATTTATCTCTTATATGATGCATCAATTCTGTGAAATGAATCAAGAAAAAAGAATGGTTACTCAAATACATTATGGAGCGGTCAGAAATGCTAATGAATATCTATTTAAAAAATGGGGGATAGATGTTGGAGGTGATATTTCAGCAGAAAATGTCAATATTGTTGAGAACGTATTACCACTATTATCAAGATTTTTTAGTGGAGAGAGTGAGAAGCAAGGCCATTTAATTTTGTATCCTATGAACCAAATATTTGCTCATACAAATATAATGCTGGAGAGGGCATTCTCTCATGTCCATTCTGGTTTTCCTTGGTGGCATAATGATAGTCCTTACATAATGGAACAATATCTGCTTCATACTGCTGGGTCTTCTCTTCTTACTTCAAGTGGAGGTCCGGTATGTGATGGAAGGAAAATTTTATCAGAGGGAAGTAGGTTCGAAGTCTTTGACAGAATAATATGTAAAGCGGTAGGGAATCTTGTTTCGAACGGGCAAATAACCTATAATGGTGGAGTGAGAATGTTAAAAGCTTTGATGTATGAAAATCAAATGAGGTTATTTAATTTAAAAGGAGAGTTTAATGAATAAACAAAGTATTTTGCAGTTATTTGATAAGCATTATAGTGATAGATATGAGACCTATCCATCTTCTATAAAATCAGAGAAAGATAATTATTTTTTCTTAATTAAAGATAATCAGGAAAAATATTTAGCTGTAGTTGGTAAACCTGAAAAAGTAAAAAAATTTGGAAATAATGCACCGGAAGAGAAAAGAATATATAAAAATGAGCTGACAATAAAGATATGCTATTTAAATCACTATAATCTCAAACTGCTGCGAGAAATATTTCCTCACCTTAATCCTTCTTTTTGCGGCCTTCGAGCTTCATTTGGTACCGGAGATCGATTGGGGATAGCTACTCCAGCTCATATTCAGGCTTTCCAAGGTAAAGATATTTTCCCTGTTTTAGCCCAACAATCGGTAAGAGAGATGGCTCGAACTGAAAGAAATTGGCAGAAAGTATTAGATGATGCGATCTGGGGATGTTTTGAGGCAGGTTACATTGGTCCTTTTGGGGCCGATGCAGATCATGTAAAAGAAATTAAGGAGTTAAAAGAAGCAGTAGATTGCGGCTTCACTATGTTTACTTTAGACCCTTCTGATTTTATCAGAAATGATACTGAAAGGCTAAGCAAAAAAGAATTAGAACAACTTAATAATCAAATTTCTAATGGTAAAGAAATAGAAAATTTATATTTAAATAAGAAGTATAAAATCGATGAGCAAGAATTAATATTCGATGGGGAATCATTGAAAGAAATTATACTTACTTATTCCGAAGCCTTAAATCATGTGATGGAATGTTGTGAATTTTTAAAGGATTACAAAAAGGATAAATTTGATTTAGAAATATCTGTGGACGAAACTCCTACTGTTACTTCTCCATTGGCTCATCTATTTATCGTTCTGGAACTTCAAAGAAGAGGGGTAGATTTTCAGAATTTAGCCCTTCATTTTTTGGGGGATTGGCAAAAGGGAATAGAGTATATAGGAAATATAGATGAATTTGCTAAGGAATTTTCTTTACACACAGATATTGCTAAAAATATTGGAGGATACAAACTTTCCCTTCATACCGGGAGTGATAAGTTTTCTGTTTATCCTATTTTTTCCCAGGAGACAGATGGTCTTTGCCATATAAAAACTGCCGGGACCAGCTGGTTAGAGGAAACAAAAGTGGTTGCCATGAAAGACCCAGAACTTTATCGGGAGATTCATCGTTTTGCTTTAGAGAATTTCGAAAAAGACAGAGCATCTTATAATTTAACTACTGACCTTTCCCGAATTCCAAATATAGACGAACTTTCTGATGAACAATTAGTTGATTTTTTTGATAAGATAGATTCTCGGCAGCTTATCCACATAACCTATGGTTCTATTCTAAAGGCAAAGGATAACGAAGGAAAATATATCTTTAAAGATAGAATTTATAAAGTTTTGTTTCAGTATGAAGAAGACCATTATCGGGAACTTTCTAATCATATTAAAAGACACCTAGAACTTTTAAGGACATAAGCTTTGTTATTTGGTTAGCTAATTACTTGGTTAATTGGTTTTATATAAAAAAACAAAAAACAAAAAAACTGATTTTGCATATTGCATCTTATATATTAGTGTAAAGAGGATAGATTTAAAAAAAAATTTACAATGCTCTATTTACAAATGATTCTAAATTATAATTTTTACTTAACTAATTGATTTAACTTGTTGTTTAAAGTCTGTTTTAACTAACTAACTAACCAGGTAACCAACTAACTAGCTAACTTTATATATTAGTTATTTATAAAACTATCGAATTTGAGAATAGTAAGAAGGAGGGTATCAATGAGAGAAATTTTAGAGATGTTTAGTTTAGAAGGAAAAACAGTAGTAATTACCGGTGGTGCTGGGGTTTTAGGTTCTGCTATTGCTCGAGGGCTGGGTAAAGTGGGAGCCAAGATAGCCCTATGTGATATTGTAAATGCTGAAAAGGTTGCTCAAGAATTAAAATCAGAAGGGATAGAAGCTAAAGGTTATTATATAAATGTAATGGATATAGAAAAAATACAATCCTGCAGAGATGAAGTAATTAAAGATTTTGGTAAAGCAGATATCCTGCTTAATGCAGCCGGAGGGAATACAAAAGGGGCGACTACTTCGGAAGAATTAAAATTTTTTGATCTTCCTCTTTCAGCTTTAGAGAAAGTGATTGGGCTTAACCTATTCGGAGGAGCAATTCTTCCTTCTCAGGTTTTTGGAAAGGATATGGTAAAAAATCAGAATGGTGGGTCTATTATAAATATTTCGTCTATGAACGCCTTTCGTCCGCTTACCAGAATTCCCGGATATTCCGCCGCTAAAGCAGCGGTGAGTAATTTTACCCAGTGGTTAGCAGTTCATTTCGCACAGGAATATAATAAAAAATTAAGGGTCAATGCAATTGCTCCGGGATTTTTTCTTACTACCCAAAATCGTTTTTTACTTACTAATGAGGATGGTAGTTTAACGCCTAGAGGTAAAACTATAATCGCTCACACTCCTATGGATAAATTTGGTGACCCGGAAGATTTAATCGGAACATGTGTCTGGTTGGCCTCTGATGCAGCAAAATTTGTTACCGGAATCATTGTTCCTGTAGACGGAGGGTTTAGTGCATTTTCGGGAGTCTAAATTAGTATACAGTATGTAGTATATGGTATATAGTGAAGAGAAAAAGAAGTTGCAAGATGCAAGGTGCGAGTTACAAGTAGAGATATATTACATAACACCGCCATTATGTAGAGGCACAGCGTACCGTGTTTCCTTGTACTTGATGCCAAGACTATTCACTAATGACTAAGTAAGGAGGAAAAAGATAAATGAAAAACCAAAATATTGGATTGATTGGCTTAGGAGTGATGGGCCAGAATTTAATTTTAAATATGGAGGATAAGGGTTATTCTGTAGCAGTTTATAATAGAACTAGGGAAAAAACAGAAGATTTTGCCAAAGGTGCAGCTAAAAGCAAAAATATATTACCCACTTATTCTTTAGAAGAATTTATAAATTCTTTAGAAACTCCACGTAAGGTAATTTTATTGGTAAAACAAGGAAAACCCGTTGATGGTTTTATCGTAAAACTCATTCCTCTATTAGATAAAGGTGACTTGATTATTGATGCGGGTAATTCTTATTTCAAAGATACGATAAGACGTAATAAAGAGTTAAATGATTTAGGATTATTGTTTATCGGTACAGGCATTTCAGGAGGAGAAGAAGGAGCTTTGAAAGGGCCGGCTATAATGCCTGGCGGGCAGAAAGAGGCTTATGCTTTGGTAGAAGATATATTTAAAAAGATTGCAGCTAAAGCTTATGATGGTGTTCCCTGTGTATCCTATATTGGTCCAGATGGAGCTGGCCATTTTGTAAAGATGGTCCATAATGGTATCGAATATGGAGATATGCAGTTAATTGGAGAATGTGTTTGGGTATTTAAAAATGCTTTAGATATGAATTCGGAAGAGATTGCTCATATTATGACTAGCTGGGATAGTGATGATAACGTACTTCGATCTTATCTGATAGAAATAACTGGTGAAAGCATGAAAGAGAAAGACAAAAAAAGTGATGAGTATCTGGTTGACCTAACAGCTGATATTACCAGGATGAAAGGTACGGGCACCTGGACCGTACAAAGTGCTTTGGAATTGTTAGTTCCTATTCCTACTATTACTGCTGCGGTCTTTTCTCGGGAAATGTCTCAAGATAAAAATTTGAGATTGAAAGTATCAAGAAAATTGTCTACTTTCAAGGAAAAATATGTGGGAGAAAAAAAACAGTTTATCGAAATTGCCCATGATGCCCTGTATCTTGCAAAGATTTCCTCTTATGCCCAGGGTATGGCTTTGTTACAGGCTGCTTCCAAGGAATATAAATGGAACCTTAATTTAGGAGAGATTGTTAAAGGATGGCGAAGTGGGTGTATAATTCGGGCACAATTTTTGGATGAAGTTACCAAGGCTTATGAAAAAAATTCAGAAATACCCAATCTTTTAACTGCACCTCGATTTACTGAAGTAGTTAAACAAGATCTTAATAAATTAGCCAACTTTATCGAAATTGCTCATTGGGTAAAAGTACCTGCACCAGCCATGGGTAATGCTTTTGACTATATTCTCCAACTGGCCAGTCCGGTTATGGTATCTGCTCAGGTATCAGCCCTACAACGAGATTATTTTGGGGCACATGGTTATTTTAAATTAAAAGGGATAAACAATCCGGAAGTTATGGCTACCCCGGAGGGAAAGATTAAAGAGTTTCATACCGAATGGATGCTCCCCGGACGACCGGAAGAGGAAATTTAAATAGTATATAGTCGATAGTATATAGTATATAGTGAAGAAAATAGAAGTCAGGAGCCAGAATTCTAAATTCTGATTACTAACTTCTGGATACCAGAATAGTTGTAAAGATAAAAAAATATTTAATGATGGTTTTGTGAGGTAATAAAAAATTGCTATCAATTGAAAATCTCCAGGGAGAATTAATAGAAGAACAATTAGGAGAAATTATAAAGGAAAGCCTGAAAGATTTTAGCTCTGTAAAAAAAGTTCTTTTAATTCATCCTGATTACACCAGAACCGATTTTAGCGATAAATTAATTCCCCTTATCTATCAAGAATTAAAAAATAAAGGAATGGAACAAATTGATTCATTAAATGCGGGCGGTACCCACCGAGCAATGACTACAGAGGAGATTCGGAGCAAGTTGGGACTTCCCAATCAGATTAATTTTACTCATTTTTACAATCATGAATATAACGACCCTCAACATCTGGTAACTGTGGGGGAGATTCCCGCTTCTTTTGTAGCGGAAAAAACTCAAGGAGAGCTTTCTCGGTCTATTCCGGTAGTGGTAAATAAATTAATTACCGAAGATTATGATTTGATTGTTGCCTTAAGTGGGACTCTACCTCATGAAGCTGCTGGTTATGCGGGGGGATTGAAAGTCTTTTTCCCGGGTATTTCTGGTCCGGAGGTAATAGATTTACTCCACTGGGCAGCGGTGCTTATCGGTATTCCTCGGATTATCGGCACCGTTGATAATCCTGCCCGGGACGTTATAAACCAAGGTTCTTCTTATATATTTGACCAGATAAAAGCACCAACAATTTCTTTTAATATGGCCTTCGAGGAAAAAGAACATCAGGTGGTACTAAAAGGCCTATATGTTGGTGTAGGATTCAATGGTTTTATCGAGGCCTATATACAAGCAGCAAAGGCAAGTTCTCAACTCCACGTAATTTATTTAGATAAACCTCTCAAAGTCGCTGTTCAGGTCATTGATAAAAATTATGATGAAATTTGGACTGCCGGGAAGGGTTCTTATAAATTGCAGAGCCCGGGAGTAATGGCCCCGGGAGGAGAGATCATCATCTATGCCCCTCACATCAAGTGTTTTCATTCCCGTTCGGAGATGGATCTTGCCTTAAGGCAAATAGGTTATCATTGTAAAAATTATGTAAAGGAATATTTAGAATCAAATCCTGAGTTTAGTAAAAATATTACTGCTCATGTGATAAAT
>DAOUWX010000416.1 GCA_030666935.1 Atribacterota bacterium
AATTAGGGGATGTAGAAAAAAAGATTTAAAGAAGGCAAAAATTTGCTTAGATTACCAGATTGGTTTGTGTTCAGCGCCTTGTGCGAATATGATTAGCAAAACAGAGTACCGAAAAAGAATAAGAGAAATCTGCCTGTTTTTAGCAGGGAAGCAAAAAAGGTTATTAAATGGTCTTTATCGAGAAATGAAAGAAGCTTCCGATTATCTTAATTTCGAAAAAGCTGCCAAAATAAGAGATAGAATAAAGTCAATTGAAGCAATTTTAAAAGGTCAGAAAATAAACTTATATAGAAAAAGTAATAAAAATGATTATTTATTAAAAAAGATAGAAGAAGTAGAAGAAGATGAAATTAAAAAAGGCCGAAAGGCAGTTATTGATTTAAAAAGTAAATTGAGCTTGAAAAAGTTACCAGAAAGAATTGAAGCATTTGATATCTCAAATATTCAGGGAAAATTATCCGTTGGTTCTCTAGTTGTTTTCGAGAAAGGACGGCCGAAAAAGAAAGATTATAGAAGATTCAGAGTGAAAAAAGTTAAAGGAATTGATGATTATGCTATGTTACAAGAGGTAACCGAGAGAAGATATAAAAGATTGTTAACTGAGCGTAAAAGATTACCTGATTTAATCCTTGTTGATGGAGGAAAAGGTCAGCTTAGTGAAGTAAAAAAAATATTAGACAGTTTGAATCTCGAATTACCAATAATAAGTATTGCCAAAAAAGAAGAGGAAATATTTAAACCAGAGGTTCATAAACC
The DNA here is from genome assembly GCA_030666935.1 of Atribacterota bacterium. Lineage (GTDB taxonomy): Bacteria > Atribacterota > Phoenicimicrobiia > Phoenicimicrobiales > Phoenicimicrobiaceae > Sediminicultor. The sequence goes on from DAOUWX010000416.1 coordinate 757, forward strand.
GATAATATTGCCTTCTGATTCTGAGGCACTTTTTTTACTGCAAAGAATAAGAGATGAAGCCCATAGATTTGCGGTAACTTATCACAGAAGGATTAGAAGTAAGGAATTACGTAATTCAAAGTTAGATCTTATTCCGGGAATTGGCGCTAAACGCAAAAGATTATTATTAAAACACTTTAAAAGCATAGAAGATATAAAGAGTGCTTCCAGGGTTGACATAAGTAAAATACCAGGATTTGGAGATAAAATTGCCGAAAAAATTAAAACAGTTATGGAGGTAAGAAGATGATATTAAATTTTAAAGAAAAAAAACCAATAATCAGTGAAGAAGCTTTTGTTGCCAAAAATGCTACTGTAATTGGAGAAGTTGTAATCGGAAAATACTCCAGCATTTGGTATAATGTTGTATTAAGAGGCGACGTAGCTCCTATTAGCATAGAGAATAATACCAGCGTTCAGGATGGTAGTATTGTTCATTGTGATGTAGGAGTCCCTACTATAATAGGAAACAATGTTACCATAGGTCATAATGTAATGCTTCACGCCTGCAGGATTGGAGATAATTCTTTGATAGGGATAGGGGCAATTGTGCTTGATGGTGCAGAAGTAGGCGAAGGAACCATAGTGGGAGCTGGGGCAATAGTAACCCCGAGGACTAAAATACCACCCTTTACCATGGCTTTAGGTGTGCCAGCGAAAGTGGTGCGCAGTCTTTCTGAAGAAGAAATTGAAAACTTAAAAAAACACGCTCTGGATTACGTTGAGTTAATGAAAAGATATAAAAGATTCCGTATCTCGTATCTCGTGAATCGTATCTCGTTAAGAATTAGTTAGCTAGTTAAGAAAATAAGAATCAGCGTGGAGCGTTTAGCGTACAGCGTATAGTTAGGAAAAGAAGAATTCAGAATACAAAGGATATAATAAAAAAGTATCGCGTATCGAGCATTGCGTATCGCGTATCGAGTA
>DAOUWX010000401.1 GCA_030666935.1 Atribacterota bacterium
CGGCAAGCTGGTTAACTGGCAAACGGTTTTTATCTTAATCGGTGAATTGGTCAATCGGTAAATCGGTCAATTAACACATTGGTGAATTAAATTATGATATTTTCAATAAAACAAAATAAATTAATATTATCTTTAATAACCTTACTCGCAATATTCTTTTTTACTATCTCTATTTTTTCCGCAGAGACAGCAACCATTGATGAACAGATAGAGCGGTTGAAAAGCATCATGGGTTCTTCTTCTTATTCTGCTTTTCAAAGCAGAATGATTTTAAACACTGCCCAGGATTTACTTGAATCGGGGATAGCTTTTGAGGATACCCAGGGAATTATCGAAAGCAGTATAGAAGAATCACTGGATGCCTATAGTATAAAGAAAGTCTTTGATATTATATTAGAGACCCAACAAGAAGGCTTGCCTACTGAGCCGCTGATCAATAAGGTAAATGAAGGATTTGCCAAAAATGTAAATAAAACTAAAATAATTTCAGTAATCTCTACCAAAGCAGAGAATTTAAAAAAAGCTAATGAGATCTTAAATGAAGCCCAACAAGAGGGCTTGGAGATTAATGGCGGGGAAGAAATGCTTCAAATATTAGCCGATAGCCTGGAAAATGATGTCCCCGATGAATCTCTATCCTGGTTGGTAAAAACAGGAACTGCCGAAAGTAAAAGTATAATGGAAATTTCTGAGATAAGTGAAGAATTGAGCTATTTAAGCTTACTGGCAACTGATTCAGGTTTATCCCCTGAGGAAATTTCTCTTCTATTTAAGAAAGCAACAGAAAATTGCAGCAATATCGAAGAAATCTGTGGAAATATTCAAACCAATTTGGAGGAGCAAATTGGTACTGCAAAAACAGAACCGGGAGGAACAGTAAAACCCTCTGCAACTACAGATAGTGGCACTATTTCCACTTCTTCAACAGAAAGTCCGGAAGAAGTTGGAGAAACTCCCACTCAAGATGCAGGAGAAGCGCCTACAGAGACAGGTGGCACACCCGAACCGTCTACGGGAGAAGAGACACCACCTCCTCCGGAAAATTGATTAATATGAAACTTTTCTTGACTTTTATCGTATTATTTATTAGTATTTAGTATATAGTTTACTTAGTTGTTAGTATATAGTGAATAGTATTTAGTAAAAAAGTTTACTTGTTAATTGTAGTTAATTAGTGAGTTGAGTTAATTTGCTAATTAATAGACAAGCAGAACGCCTGTCCTGCTAACGACTATTCACTAATGACTAACGACTATATAAAGCGGTAGTTTCTTAACCTGCATCAGGTCGAGATGCGGAGAGTGCTTATGAAATAAAAGGAGTAAAAATTTCCCTCGTAAGCGGCAAGATTAAGAAGCTATTTTAAAACAGAAAATAGAATTAGTTAATTTCGCGAAATTAAATAATAACGAATTCTTTTTAAAAAACGAAAGGAGATAAAAATGAAGAAATTATTATTAGTACTTGTAGTAGTCGCAATGGCATCTTTCCTCTTGGTCGGCTGTCTTCCCGGTACAACACCGGCTGAAGGCGAAGGAGAAGGCGAAGGTGAAGTAGAAGTAGCCATGACTATTGAAGATGAGTACGCCGGTATTGGTGGTGTAGTCTTTGTTGCCTGTGATAAAGATGTCATTGTTACTTTCCCAACACCCGTTGCTGTAGATTATATAGTATATATTGCAGTGAAAGAGTGGAATGAACATGAGCAGGAATATGAATATAACTGTCAAAAAGCTGCTACACCTAATGCCGATAGAACAGTATGGACTTATGAAGAATCTACCGGTTATTGTGCTAGTGAGTGTGAAGCCATCTGTTTAGTCGC
>DAOUWX010000027.1 GCA_030666935.1 Atribacterota bacterium
AAAAATATTAGTAGGGGTTGTTAAATTAAACGAGATCTTTGAAGAAGTTAGAAAATAAAAACATAACAACTTGGAGACAAACATGATATTCCTTAATTATTTTTTAGAAAATTATAATAAAATTCTTAGAGCATCATACCAGCATTTCTGTCTTTTTATAATATCACTTATTATCGCAATAATTATAGGAGTAATACTAAGCATAATAGCTACAGAAGAAGGAAAAGAAAAGTTAGGAAAGGTAATTGTCTCTATTACCGGAGCAGCCCAGGCAGTCCCCTCTATTGCCGTTATTGCTTTAGTGTTTATTTATGTGGGCATTGGTGTTGTTCCAGCGATTATCTCTCTAATTATATATAGTCTGGTGCCTATTATTTTTAATGCTACTTCGGGGATTCTAAGTGTCCCCCAAAGCATTATAGAAGCCGGTAAAGGCATGGGGTTTACTCGTAATCAAATTTTATGGAAATTAAAAATTCCCATTGCTATACCAGTTATTATAGGAGGTATCCGCAGTGCAGCTACTATTATTATAGGAACGGCTGTTGTTGCCTCGGTCATAGGAGGAGGTGGGCTTGGAGACCTAATTTTTATCGGGTTAAGACTTAATAAACCCGAGGCTCTCTTTGCGGGCGCATTTTCTTCGGCTTTAATGGCTATTATTATAGATACAATTTTAGCCTGGGCCGAAAAAAGAGTAACCCCAAAAGGGCTAAAAATAAAAAAATAAAAGGAGTATAAACATGAAGAAGTTTTTAATTTTACTTGTCGTGACTTTTTTATTATTTGGAAGTTTTTCTACTTTCGTTCTAGCAGAGAAAAAGATTACAGTTGGTGCTAAAAATTTTACCGAACAGTATGTCTTGGGAAACATGATAGCTCTATTATTGGAAGCTAACGGTTTTACAGTTGAAGAAAAATTTGGAACTGGTAGTGCAATCACCCGGGAAGGATTGGTATCCGGACAAACAGACATATACCCAGAATATACTGGGACAGCATCCCTTGTATATTTAAAACATGAAGAAGTTATTACTGATCCTGCTGTTTTATACGATAAAGTTAAGAAAGAAGACCTTGAAAACGGTATTGTCTGGCTGGATAGGTCAAACATCAATAATACTTATGCAATGGCTATTAAACAGGAACAGATAGAAGAAGTTGGAACAACTTTATCGGATATGGCTGATTTTGTCAATAATTATCCGGGAAACCTTATATTTGGCATTAACCATGAATTTAATGAAAGAGCAGACGGATTCTGGGCAATGGCTAAACATTACAATATGGACGCAAAAGAAGAAGATATAAAAATAATGGATACCGGACTAGCTTATGAAGCTCTAGATAGAGATCAGATTGATATTACCATGGTCTTTGCAACTGACGGAAAAATTAAAAAATACAACCTTTTCGTCTTCAAAGACGATAAACAATTCTTCCCCGTATACAATATTTGTGTCAATATAAGAAATGCTACACTGGATAAATACCCGGAAATCAGAGAAATCTTAAAACCTATTTCCGAACTGGATGATGTAATCATGCAGGGACTCAATTATCAAGTCGATGCCACAGGGTTACCGGCAAAATTGGTAGCTAAGAATTTCTTAAGAGAAAAAGGATATATAAAGTAGTCAGATATCCAGCTCTTTAAAGTCAAATTTAAAAAAACACTTTCCGGATTTTCCGGAAAGTGTTTTTTTAAAAATTATGATATAATTAATTTGATATATTAAACAATCCCAAAGGGGATATAAGAAATGAAAATTGGAATTATCTCTGATACCCATGATAATCTGCCTCAGATAAAAAAAGCAGTGGAGATTTTCAACCAGGAAAAGGTGGAACTGGTTCTGCACGCCGGTGATTTCGTCTCTCCCTTTACTTTTCTAGAGTTTAAAAATCTAAACTGTCCTCTAAAAGGAGTCTTCGGGAATAATGATGGAGATGAACTTTACCTCCAGGAAAAATTTGAAGGAATTGGAGAAATTTACCCAGCACCATATGAGACAATCATAGACCATAAAAATATAATTATGCTGCATAAAGAAAAATTAATAGATGCCCTGACAGAAAGTCAGAAATATGATGTGATTATATATGGCCATACCCATCGAACTGATTTACATAAAATCGGAAAGACTCTCATTATAAATCCGGGGGAATGTGGAGGCTGGTTAACCGGAAAAAGCACCATCGCTTTATTGGACTTAACCAATTTAAAAGCGAAAATTATAGATTTAGCGAGTAACATATAGAAATGATCAGTTGGTTAAGATAGCGAAATCATAGGTTTGTAGTAGTTCGATTCATCGAATCCGTAGTGAAATGGGGCGGATAAATCTGCCCCCTACAATAACCAAAAACTGAATATTTCTCGAAATATAGCATTCTATTTTCTTATCATTACACTTGCAACTCACAACTATGCGCTAAACGCTGTACGCTCCACGCTAGATTTATTTACTAACAACCAATTTCATTCTCTACCTTCTCTTTAATCTCTCCATTACCTGGTTGTCTTCCAGACCAAAATAATCATGTAATCTTCTATATTCCGCGAATAATTGGTTATAAACTTCTACGTTCTCTAGGATAGGAAGATAGGCTTTCTTCTCGAGGGAGGCCATATATTCTACTGCGTCTTTAATAGAGTTATATCCTCCAGCTTTACTTCCTGCGGCCAGAGCCCCGAACATAGCTGCCCCTAAAGCAGAGGCTTGACGAGAAGAAACAATCTTAATTTCCCTGTCTGTCACGTCAGCGTAAATCTGCATTAACAGTTTATCTTTATGGGGCATCCCTCCACAGGCATAAAGTTCCTCTATCGGTAAACCATTATTTACAAAAGTTTCTATAATTATTCGAGTTCCAAAAGCAGTAGATTCAATTAAGGCTCTATAGATCTCCTCTGGTTTGGTATTTAAAGTTAAGCCAATAAGTAAGCCAGATAGGTCAGTATTATTCAAGATAGAACGATTACCATTCCACCAATCCAGGGCAATAAGTCCGTTCTCTCCCGGTTTTAATTTGCTCGCTTTTTCCTCGAGAAGGCGATAGATATCAAGACCCCTTTCTTTAGCTTCTCTTTCATAAGTAACTGGAATACAATTAGACATAAACCAGTCAAATATATCTCCTACCGCGGCCTGCCCTGCTTCGTAACCGAAGTAACCAGGGAGAATACCGTCTTTCACTACTCCTGGTATTCCCGGTATCAGCTTTTGTTCTTTACTCAACAACATATGACAGGTGGAGGTCCCCATAATTAATACCATCTTACCTGGATTGGTAACCGTGGCAGCAGGAACTGCAGAATGGGCATCTATTATTCCTACGGCTATGGGAATATTCTCATTTAAACCAGTAAACTGAGCCATTTTAGGAGTTAGGCTCCCTGCTTTAGAACCAATAGGATAAATATCCTTGGAAAGTTTCTCTTTTACAATATTTTTTAATTTTGGATGAAGAGCGGCAAAAAACTTTGGAGAAGGATAGCCTTCTTTTTTATCCCAAATAGCTTTGTAACCAGCATTACAGGAACTACGCCTTTCTTGACCGGTTAGTTGAAGTATAATCCAATCTCCTGCCTCAATAAAACGATCGGCTGCTTCGTAGACTTCGGGGGCTTCTTCCAGGATCTGCCAGATTTTAGGTAACATCCATTCCGAAGAGATTTTATCTCCATAACGATGAATAAATTTTTCCTGACGTTTTAAAGCAATATCTTTTAATTTATTAGCGTAAGGTTCTGCAGAGTGGTGTTTCCAAAGTTTCACCCAGGAATGGGGATTACTCTTCCATTTATCTTTCATACAAAGAGGAGTACCTTGTTTATCGATAGGAAGAATAGTACAGGAAGTAAAATCTACACCTATACCAATTATATCCTTAGGGGAAACATTAGATTTTTTCAGTACCTCAGGTATAGCACATTTTAAAACCCCTAAATAATCATCCGGGTTCTGCAGGGCCCAATCGAAACCTAATTTAATTTTACTATTAGGAAGAACTTCATCTATTACTCCATCAGGATAAGAATAAACAGCGGTGGCTAATTCTTCTCCGGTTCCTACATTAACTAATACTGCCCTGCTATCCAAGGTACCAAAATCTAAACCGATAGTATACTTACTCATAACAGCCTTCCTCCCCTCCTTCTACTTTTTCCCGTATAATGGTCCAAAATTAGCACAGGCTCTAAAGTCTGCTCCTTCTAAATCAGAAGTACCAAAAGAAGCCCAGGTTTTAGGTCTGAATATCTTCTCTTCTTCGACATTATGCATGACTACCGGTATCCTGAGCATTGAGGTAAGAGTAATCAGGTCTTTTCCGATATGTCCATAACTGATCGCTCCATGGTTAGCTCCCCAATTGTTCATCACCGAATAGACATCTCTAAAAGCCCCTTTACCAGTTAGGATAGGGGCAAACCAGGTGGTGGGCCAGGTGGGATCAGTGCGTTCATCTAAGATGTGATGTATCTCGGAAGGGAGATCTACCGTATAGCCTTCAGCAATTTGTAATACCGGCCCTAAGCCTTTTACAAGGTTTATCCTTACCATGGTAACCGGCATTATGCCTTGAGTATAGAAGGTAGAGGAATACCCTCCTCCCCGGAAATATTCTAAATTGGCCGGACTCCATTTAGTATTTTTTAAGCACCTTTTCACTTCTTCTTCGGTTATTTTCCAGAAGGGTTTCATGGTCGATTTTCCATCTTCCTTCTGCTTTCCGGTAGCATCTAAGGTGGTAGCACCGGAATTAATCAGATGAAGCATTCCATCTTTGGCTAGGCCAGTCAGCTCTTTTCCGGTCACTCTCTTTACGGCCTCAGGGCTCCAGTAAGTTCGTATATCGGAAAATATCTGTGCTCTATCGGTTAAGAGGTGATTAAATAGCATGGAGATTCCGTTTAAGCTATCGTTCTCCGTGGCAAAGACAAAGGTCTCTCTTGTCCCGTTCCAATCAAAAGAAGTGTTTAAGATAGTCTCCATAAAGTCACCGTTAGGGAAATGGTCAGTCCATTGTCTCTGGCCTTGAAAGCCGGCAGCAAGGGCATTATGTCCTTCGGCCTCTTCGGTAAACCCTAGTTCAGTTAACTTTGGATTGCCCACCATTAAATCACGGGCTATCAAGGTCATTTTGATTACCATCTCCCACTCGGCATCTTTTTGGGGGCGGTAGTGTTTTAAGTCTTCTCTATTGCGGTCTTCTCCTTCTTTGCAGTTCTCTTTAACCCAATGAAGAGCTCTTTCATATTCTTCTTTATCATATATCTCTTCTTCTATCCTTCTTATTATCTCAGTCATATCTACATATTCGTTTCTCATCCCCAGATAATCTTGGAAGAAGGAGGGATCAATTTGGGAACCGGCAATCCCCATAGAGACACTGCCGATAGAAAGATAAGATTTTCCTCTCATGGTGGCTACAGCCAGTCCGGCTTTAGTGAATTGTAATAATTTTTGTTCTACGTCTTTAGGGATACTATTATCATTTTGATCCTGGACATCTTTACCGTAGATACCAAAAGCCGGTAGTCCTGCCTGGTCATGACCGGCAAGGGCAGCGGAGAGATATACTGCTCCCGGTCTTTCGGTTCCGTTAAATCCCCAGATAGCCTTGGGGATAAGAGGGTCCATATCTATGGTTTCCATTCCATAACACCAGCAGGGAGTTACACTCAAGGATACTCCTACCCCTTCTTGTATAAATTTATCGGCACATCTGGCAGCCTCAGCTACTCCTCCGATGGTGGTATCGGAGATTACACATTCAACCGGTAAACCATTAGAGTGTCTTAACTTTTTACAAATCAGATCTGCGGTAGACTTCGCCATTCTCATAGTTTGCTCTTCAAGTGATTCTCTAATCCCTTTTCGACGTCCATCAATGATGGGACGGATACCGACCTTGGGAAGTCTTCCTGGTAGTCTTTTTTGAATATTTGGCATATTTCACCTCTTCAATAATTATTGTGAATGAATCTAATTTCTTAAAATAAATTAAAATTATCTCCGATTATGTTTTAAAGATAATTTTTGATGATTTCTTTTACTTCATTGCTCAACCTATTTTTTTCATTCTGACCAAGGCCCAACAACGGTTTCCTGGTAAAAGATGGTTTAAAACCCCGATAAACAAGAGCTTGTTTAAAATAAGCTAAGTTTGTACCATATTTTAATACACCGGCTATATTTCTGATGATAACCTGTATTTCATGTGCTTTGTCGTAATTTTTCCTTTTTATAGCCTGATAAAATTCTATGAATACTTCGGGAAAAACATTGGCGTTTCCTGAAACACTCCCTTTGGCTCCGTACAATATAGCCGGCATCAAGATATTGTCTGACCCGATAATTACCTCAAAATCATCCGGAGTTTCATCGATTAATCGGCTTAATCTCAACATATCTTCCATGCTATTTTTAATTCCCACTATATTTTTTATTTCAGCTAATTTAGACACGGTTTCCGGTAGTAAATCATTTCTGGAACAGCCAGGAAGATTGTAAAGATAAACCGGAAAATTATCACTAACGCTTTTCGCTATCTCCAGGTAATATCCTTCCATCTCTTGCTGGCTTACATTATAGTAAAAGGGAGTAATCGCTCCTATGCCAACTGCCCCTATACCTTCAGCATGTCGGGCTAAATCACAGGCTTCTTTAGTAGATATAGAACCAATCTGGATGAAGATATTTCCTCTATCTCCGACATATTTTACTATTAATTCCGCAACTATCTTTCTTTCTTCTATATCCATTAAAAATACTTCACCGGTAGTTCCTAAAATATAAAAATCCTTAACCCCGGCCTTAATCAAGAAGTCAAAATGTGTTTTGATACCCTCTGGGTCAATTTTGCCCTTTTCATTAAATGGGGTAATTGTAGGAACTATAAGATCTTTCATTTTTTTCATTGAGTCGCACCTCTTTGATTATAAATTTTTCCTTAAACAACATATTAATGTTAATCAATAAGAATTTTTAGTACAATTTTTTTTATAGCTTCAGGCTTTTCTATAGCAACGCCCGGCATATGCACATCTTGAGGAGTAAGAATAACAAAAGTGCCAGCTGGTATAATAAAATAACTTCCGGTTCCTTTAAAAAATAAAATATCTTTTTCTTCATCATATTCTGTGTAATTTTGCATTTGCCCTAAATTAGCATAACCAATTTGTTCCTTATTTTTCACTACAAATTGAATATCTATATAACGACGGTGAGCTTCCCACAATCCTTCTTCTTTAGGGCGAGTAAAATAATTGTCTACTATAGCATAAATACTAGTCCCTTCGATTTCATATTTTCCTGGATTTAATCTTGATAAATCTATATTTCTTAAAAAATTAAATGCCTTATTAAATCTATTATTTACTTCATGATATAAATTAGCATTTTCAAGCACATCAATAATCATTTTTTACATATCTCGCTTTTTATTAAAACATTCTTAAATATAACAAAAAATAATTTTTTCTTCATCACACACACTCCACTTTTAGTAATTTGCCCACTTTATTTTTCAATTCCAAGATATATTGACCTAAAGAAAATCCTTTAAAAGGTAATATTTCATGGATAAAAAATTACTTTTGTATTATCTCTCTTCCCTGTTTTCAATTATTCTTCTGGCTTCCTCTAAATCTTCCTGAGTATCAATACTTAAGGCATTATAATCATATTTAGTTTCAGCAACATATAACTTATATCCACATTCTAAAACCTTTAACTGTTCTAAAGATTCTATTGCGGACAAAGGAGTATCGTCTAATTTTACAAATTCCTGCAGAAAAGATTTTCTATAACCGTAAATACCTATATGTTCATAAACTCTATAATTTTCCTCTTTTCTGGGAAATGGTATCAGAGAGCGGCTAAAATATAGGGCATTCTTATGAATATCGCAAACTACTTTCACTACATTCTCATCTTTAAATTTATTTTTATCATGGAGTTCATAGCATAGAGTTGCCATCAGTATATCATCATCTTTAATTAGTATTCCAGTAAGTTCGTCTATCATTTCAAAACGTATAAACGGTTCATCACCCTGGATATTAATTACTAAATCAACATCCAAATCTTTGACCGCCTCAGCAATTCGAGAAGTTCCATTGGGATGATCAATTGAAGTCATCACTGCTTTCCCTTTAAATCTCTTCACTTCTTCAACAATTCTCTTATCGTCAGTCGCCACAATGACTTCATCCAATAGCTTAGATTGTTTAGCTCTCTCATATACCCGTTGAACCATTGATTTACCGCAAATGTCTTTCAAGGGTTTACCGGGTAATCTGCTCGAACCATATCGAGATGGGATAATCCCCACAACTTTCATCTTTAATAATTTTTCCTCTCTTTTTAAAAAGCTTTTATAATTTATATTGCTGAGCCCTTTTTAACATCTTTTCTCTATCTATCGCTTTAACATTTTCTACTATCCATTCTCTCACCCTCTTTCCTTCTTCCGACTCCTGAGGATAGCTTAGAAAATCCAAAGAAATCCCCAATTTATCAGCAACTTTACAAGCGATAACAGGCCATATCTTTCCAATATCCCCGACTATCGGAATACTATTTTCGTGACGTGCAAAAGCAGACATTTCCATTCGGAAAGGAATTCCGGTAATTTTAGTCTTGGGTAATCCTTTATCAATAGCTTCCTGAATCTTTCTATTCTCATGTTGCATTAATTTAGCCTGCATTAATTGTCTATCCAAATCAATTCTAATTATAGTTTTTTCTTTAAGACTATAGGTTTTAAATCCAATCCAATGAGACCAGATTCCATGCCCTGTATAACATTCAAAAGGACCGTCATGTATTTCTTGAGTTAAAGCTACCGCTGATTCTATAATGATATCTGATTCCTCCAACATTCTGGCAATGCGCATAGATCTTTCCGAAATTGAGATACTATCACCAACAGAAAGCCCTACAGCTCCTCCTCCCACAAGTTGAGGGACACTAACTATTACTGGGAATCCTTTCTCTATTCCTTTTCCGATCATTGTTCTTTTATCTGCTCCCCAGCCTGCTACCTCTTCAAAGGGAAGACTATAGGTCTGAGCAATATTAAGAATTTCTCGAGAAAGTATTTCTGTTCTTAAACCCATAGGATATGCCATATTCCCGGCAGCTTTTATAATAACATCACCATCTGTACTTTTTGATTTTCTCAGTAGTTTTTCATCTAAAACCAATTCTTTTTTTAAATTTTCTAAATCACTATCTTTTATCTGGGTAAATTCAAAAATATCTCCCCGGGGGAGAAAATTACTGCCTAACTTAAATCCTAATTTATCCGCTTTTATCCTCTTTACCTTATCTAAACTTCCAGCCATTTCATGAGCAATTACCGCTGAACTTGTGCTAATACTATTTATAATATTCTTATCCATTAATTCAGAGATTAAGACTGTAACTCCCTCATGAATATTTGGTCCGCTTCCGGTAACTATCATTATTTTGCCATTTCTCTTCTTTACTTCTATTATCTTATCTATTGCTTTATCTAAATTGCCTCTGCTGGCCTGCTCTAATTCTTGGTAGTACTTATTTAGTAAATCAAGATTGTACTTCATTTTATATACCTCTTCCCTTTGCTTTTTCATAATTAACCCAAGAATATATAGAATTCAGAAATTATTTTCTCTCATTAAAAACGAAGTTTTATTTTAAGGAACATACCCTGCTAACTTAGGTAACCACAGAACAATCCCCGGAATATAAGTACAAGCCAGTAATACGCCTATTAAAACAGCAAGAAAGGGCCACATTTCCCTGATTATTCCTCCCAGAGGAACCCCGGATATAGCGCTAACAATAAATAAATTTTCTCCATAAGGCGGGGTAGAAAGACCGATCATCGCATTTAAAACCGAGATAACCCCAAGATGAATTAAGTCAATTTCGAAAAAGGTGGCAATTGGTATTAATATAGGCATCACGATCAGTGCTCCTACAATGGGATCCATAATACAACCCAATAATAATAAAAATATATTTACAAATAGCAAGTACATATATTTATTGGTAATAATTCCCGAATTCATAACCCAATCAGTTAAGACTACGGGTAATTGTTCCCGAGAAACAATATAACTAAAAACAAGTGCAGCGGCAACCATAGCCGATACGTAACCGGTGCTTAAAGCAGATTCTTTAAAAACAGTTATTAATTTTTTAAACCCTAAAATACGATAACCGACTACCGATAAAATTAAAGCATAAAAAACTGTAGCGGCAGCAGCCTCTGTGGGAGTAAAAACCCCACCATAGATGCCCCATAGTAAAATTACCGGAGTTAAAAGCGGAAAAAAACCTCTAAAAAAGGCTTTAATTAAATTTTTTAAGTTAAAGGCTTCACCGGTAGGGTAATTCCGTTTGTGAGAAATGTAGGCAATATAGGCCATCATAGCAACTCCTAAAAAAAGACCGGGTATAATTCCACTGATAAATAAGTGGCCTAAAGAAGCTCCCGAAATCATCGAATAGATTACCATAGGAATACTAGGAGGAATAATAGGACCAATAGTTGCACTTGCTGAAGTTACCGCACAGCTAAACTCGGGGTCAAATCCGGCATCATTCATAGACTTTATTTCTATTAATCCCAGACCAGAGGCATCGGCAATTGCTGAACCGGTCATCCCCGAAAAAATAACCGAAGCCAATACATTGACGTGTCCCAACCCACCTTTAAGCGAACCTACCATCCTATTAGCAAAATTAAAAAGGCGCTCGGTGATCATGCCTTCATTCATTATTCTGGCAGCTAAAATAAATAATGGTACGGCAAGCAAAACAAATTTCTTTTCAAAACCTATAACCATACTATCTACAATTACTGCAGGGCTTATATCAGCCAAAATAACATAAATCATCGAAGGTACAGAGATCGAAAAGATAATAGGATATCCGAAAATAAACATAATTGCAAATAAAACTACCCAGATAGTTATAAGCATTTTACTTTATCTCCTGTTCTGTCTGTATTTTTATTAGTTAATAAAAATTTAATATCGCAAACTATATGCTCAATATTATGAATTATAGTAAGGATTAAAAATATAGAAAATACCATAAAAACATAAGTCCAGGGGATTTTAAGGGCAACCGTCTTTATCCTGTAATTAAACAAAAGATATTCCCAAACAGGTTTGAAAATAATGATAAAAACAGCGGTAGTAATGGTATTAAAAATTATATTAACCATCTTTTGAACTTTTGGAGGTAATTTATCATATAAAATATTAAATTTTACATGATGCCCCTTTCTTACACCCCAAGCAGCACCCAGATATAGGGTCCAGATATAAGCATAAATAGATAATTCGAAGGGCCACTCCAAAGAAATATTAAGAAAGTATCGATAAAAAACTTGAATAACGATTGCTGAGGCACAAGTTATTAGGGCTGCTGTGGAAAGAATTTCTTCAAAAAAAATAATTATAAAGTGATAAATTTTTTTTAATAATTCCATTAAATCAACCACGCTTTCGGTTTTGAAATAATTAGCTTTTTAGTAATTTAGTAAGGGGCAAGAGATTTGGCCTCTTGTCCCTTACTAAACAATATGGAGTATCTCTAGCTAAAAATTATTCTGCTTCGTATACCTCTGCACTTACATTTTGTATCTTTTCGTATACCCCTTTACCCCAAATTTCATCATTTTTAACATACATTTTCTTGGTGTTTTCCATAAAGGCAGCTTTATCCGGAATGATTATTTCCATACCAAATTCATTTTGGAATTGAGCTTGCAAACTTGCTTCCTGCTCTAAAACCAATTGGTTACAGCAATTTCTTCCGATTAATAATGCTTTTTTCATATACACTTTATAATCTTCCGGCATACTCTCCCATACTTCTTCATTAATTGTGGGGTTAATAATAGTCATCTGATGATCAGTTAAAACTATATAGTGAGTGACTTCATAAAATTTGCTGGAAAAATCGGTGGGTAAGGGGTTATCCTGTCCGTCTATGGTTCCTGTCTTTAAAGCCATATAGACTTCATTGAATCCCAAAGGAGTAGGTTGAGCACCTAATCCACGACCGACATCCATCCAGGCCTCTGAACCGGGCATTCTTAATTTAACCCCTTTAAGATCCTCAGGAGTCCTAACTACTCCAGCCTTTTCAGTTAAATTTAACTGCCTAGTCCCCAAGAACCAGGTGTCTAAAACTACTAAACCGGATTTCTTTCTCAATTCATCCCAATAGGCTTTCCCAATAGGACCATTTACCACATAATAAAGATGGTCTAAGCTTTTAAATACATAGGCAGCTTCTAATACTCCGATTTCCGGATAGGGGACTAAATCAGCATACCAAGAAGGCGAACCATCACACATATCGATATCCCCGCGCATAGTCCCCAGGACCTGGGTCTTTTGATCTGCTAATTGCCCGGAATGATATATAGTTACTGTAATGTTTCCACCGGTTAATTCTTCTACCATTTCAGCAAATTTCATAAAACCTTGAGTTTGTGGTTCTAGCGGGGTGGCAGCGGTAGAAAATTTCAGATTATACTTTGGTTGTTCAGCGAGAACCACCATAGAAGTCAAAACTACAAGTAAGCAAACTGTCAAAGCAATTTTTAAAAATTTATCTTTCTTCACGACAAAATCCTCCTTTTATTTTTAAATACTAAACTCTCGATACAATATTTACTTTTTTCTATCACCTCCCCTTATTTGTCAAGATACTTCTCACTGGACATGTTTTTCACAATTTAAACCACTAAATATTATTATTTTTATTCAGACTTTTAAAATTAAATCAGTTTTATAAAATATTCTCCAGCAAAAAGCGCAGTGACTAATTATATATTTATTCATAATGAGCTTTTAATGTTCTGGTGGAATTTCTAATTATAAGCTCTGTGTTAAGAGTTATTGTTTTAGGCCTATGACCTGAACCTTTCTTATCATTTTCTATCTTTTTTATTAATAGTTCAGCTGCAGTGGAACCAAGTTGATATACCGGTTGTCTTATTACAGTTATAGGCGGCTCTAATATAGAAGCCCAATCCGAATCATCAAAACAAACAATTCCTATAACATCGGGTATGCTAAGCCCCAGCTCTTTGATAGCAATTAATGCACCCATAGACATATCTATATTAGTGGTAAAGATTGCCTCCGGTCTATTAGATTGTTCCAATAATTCCTTGGTTAATTTCCTGCCACTTTCTTTTTTAAAGTTTCCAATTTTAATCAGGCTGTCATCTTTGGCTATGCCAGCTTCTTCCATTGCTTGTAAATATCCTCTCAGCCTTTCTGCACCGGTAGTCCGGTCTATGTAACCATCTACTATTCCAATTTTTCTATAACCTTGATCTATCAGATGTTTTACTGCCTTATAGGCACCATTTGTATTATCAACTAAAACCGCGTCACAGTTTACTCCTTCAACTAACCTGTCTAAAAATATTACTTTTATCCTTGTATTTATTAGGTTGTGAATATACTTTGAGTTTTTGCCGGTAGGAACAAGTATTATCCCATCTACTCTGTTAGATTTTAAGATTTTTAAATATTCGAGCTCTTTTTCGGGATTTTCATCCCCATTACATAAAATGGTATTATAACCAAATTTATTTGCAGTATCTTCCACAGATTTAGCAATAACTGAATAAAACTGAGAAAGAACATTACCCACAATTATACCGATAGAATTGGTCTTTTTCTGTCTCAAACTTCTGGCAACTGCGTTTATTTCATAATTTAATCCCGATACGGCTTTAAGCACTTTTTTTCTGGTCTTATCTCTAACTCCTGGGAAATCTCCTAAAACTCTGGAAACAGTTGCCGTAGAAACCCCTGCCTTTTTTGCCACGTCTTTTATATTTATTTTCATATTTGATTCCTCTGAGAAATGCCTAAATCTATCTAAAAACATAATGTAAACGTTTACAATTGTTAACGATTACATTTTATAACAATTTTATTCTCCTGTCAAGAAATTAGAAATTTTATGAATTTTATTTGGATATCATAAATCAGGGCGAATGCAGGGGAAGCAATCTCGACGAGATTATGAGATTGCCGCGCTCCGCCAAATCGGAGTTCGTAATGATCGAAAAAAAACGGGGCGGATAAATCCGCCCCCCACAATAACTGAATGCTATATATTTCTCGGAATATAGCATTTTATTTTCTTATCCTTACACTTGCAGCTCACAACTATACGCTATACGCTGTACGCTCCACGCTAATTTCATTCTCGCTCGCTAACCTTTTCT
>DAOUWX010000106.1 GCA_030666935.1 Atribacterota bacterium
AGGATAACTATTGCCGGTGAACTTATTACTCCTATCGCCATGGAAAAACAGCTCCGTTTTGCTATCCGAGAAGGAGGACGAACTATCAGTGCCGGAGTGGTAAGTGAGATAGTAGAATAAGATCGAATCGAGTATTGTGTATCGCGTATTGCGTTACAAGATACAAAATGCGAATGAATATTGATAAGTAAGGAGTAGGAGCGTATTGCATACGCCCTTATAATAACCTGGAGCGGATAGCCGCCCCCTGTATAAAAAATATTACATTATCCAAAATAGTTTTGAGTTTTACGAAATACGAACGATGATATACGAGAAAAATAGGGAGGTAAGTTAAAAAAGTTCATGCAAAAAATAAGAATTCGCTTACAAGCATATGACCACAGAATATTGGATAATTCTACCTTAAAGATAATAGATACTGTAAAAAGAATTGGTGGAAAATTTTCTGGTCCTATTCCTTTGCCAACAGAAATAAATAAATATTGTGTCTTACGTTCACCACACGTAGATAAAAAATCAAGGGAAGAATTTGAAATGAGAACCCACAAGAGATTGATTGATATTTTAGAGCCCTCTACCAAGACTATAGAGTCATTAATGCATCTTGACTTGCCATCAGGCGTAGATATTGAGCTCAAAACTATGGAATAAAAGATAGGCAGATAAACCAGAGATAATTTTCTCGTATTTTTTAAAAATTGATTAATAGGGTGTTTTATTTAGACAAATTGTATTTTAGGAAGTAAAAATAGTCGTTAGTATTTAGTTAGATAGTTAGCTGATTGAATTAATTTTAAACTAAGTAATCACTTAACTTAAGTAACTAAGTAATGTAGATAGTTTTAAGTTTTTAGCTGAATAGTGATAAACTAACAACCAAAAACCGTAAACTGATAACCATAAATTGATTTTCTTATTTAAAAACTAATTAACCAGGTAACTAAATAACTAATTTACACGATACGCGATACGAACCATTAGACTTGGAGGTGGATGTAAAAAATGGTAGCAGGAATATTGGGAGAGAAATTAGGAATGACAAGAATATTTGCCAAAAATGGAGAATCTATTCCGGTAACTGTAATTTTAGCCGGCCCCTGTAAAGTGATACAGAAAAAAACTATAGAAAAGGATGGTTATAATGCAGTTCAATTGGGTTTTAAGGAAGTAAAAGAGAAAAAAATTTCTAAACCCATAGCTAGCCATCTTGATAAATATAAGGTAAAACCAATAAAGCATATCAGGGAATTTAAGGTTGACGATTCCAATAAATATTTATCTGGTACTGAAATAAAGGTAGATATTTTTAAAGAAGGTGACAAGGTAGATATTGTAGGAATATCTAAGGGAAAAGGGTTTGCTGGTGCAATCAAGAGACATAATTTTTCAGGTGGACCTAAGACCCATGGCCAGAAGGAGTATTTTAGATCAGTTGGCTCAATTGGAGCAACAGATGCAGCTCGAGTCTTTAAAGGGCAAAAATTACCAGGACACATGGGAACAGATAGAGTTACGGTGAAAAATATAGAGGTAGTAAAAATTAACCTCGAAAGAAATTTAATTTTAGTTCGAGGTTCAGTTCCTGGTGCAAAAGGAGCAGTGCTTGTAATTAATAAAAATGGGTAATTTAGGTATATTTTTACCAGGGAAGGAGGATTGTTTATGATTGCTTTATCAGTTCATAATATTAAAGGAGAAAATGTTGGAGAAGTTTCCCTAAAAGATAATATTTTTAATACTAAAGTAAATAAATATCTTGTTCATCAAGCGGTTAAGCGTTATTTAGCAAACAGAAGAAGGGGAACTGCTTCTACAAAAAATAGAAGCGAAGTAAGAGGTGGAGGAGCAAAACCCTGGAAACAGAAGGGAACTGGAAGGGCTAGAGTAGGGACTAATAGTTCACCTATTTGGGTAGGAGGCGGAATTGTATTTGGGCCCGCCCCAAGAGATTATTCCTTTTCTTTGCCTAAAAAAATGAAAGTTGCCGCTTTAAAATCGGTACTATCAGATAAGCTTAAGAATAAAGAAATAATAATTGTAGATAAATTATCATTAGAAGAAAATAAAACTAGTAAGATGGTGGAAATATTAAAAAATTTGCAAGCATTTAAAAAACCATTAATAATAATTGAAAAAGAAGATAACAGTATAGCTCAATCAGCAAGAAATATTAAAGGGGCACAGGTCTTGCCCGTTTCTAAAATAAATACATATGATCTTATAAACCATGAAAAGATAATAATTACCAAAAATGCTTTGAAGCGAATTGAGGAGGTGTTAATATAATGCCTTTGAATAGAGATATTATATTAGAACCGATAATTTCAGAGAAAACCGTAAGATTAAAAGAAGAAAATAAATATGTATTCAAGGTAGATTGGAAAGTCAATTCTACTGAAATTGGAAAATCTATTGAAGAGAAATTTAAAACTAAAGTTGCAAAAGTAAATATTATGAAGATGCCAGGCAAAAAGAAAAGTTTAGGAAAATACTCTGGAAAGACATCGCATTGGAAGAAAGCGATAGTTACCCTAAAAAAGGGTGAAAAAATTAAAGAATTAGAAAATATTTAGAGCATAAAAAGATATTTAAGGATGGTGTAGATTAAAGTGGCGGATATTAAAAAATTTAAACCTACTTCTCCTGGGAGAAGATTTATGACCATTTCGACCTTTGGTGAGATAACTACTGATAAGCCAGAAAAATCTTTAACGGTAGGACTTAAAAAAAGAGGCGGTAGAAATAATCAAGGCAGACTAACAGTTAGACATCAAGGCGGTGGGAGTAAGAGAAAGTATAGAATAATTGATTTTAGAAAACAAAAAGAAGGAATTCCGGCAAAGGTTTCCAGTATTGAATATGATCCCAATCGTTCAGCACGGATTGCTTTACTTAAATACTATGATGGAGAAAAGAGATATATCCTATGTCCGGCAAATATAAAAGTAGGAGATGTAATTATATCCGGAAGAGATGCTGATATAAAGGTAGGAAATACAAAATCATTAAAAGATATCCCTACTGGTACTCTAATTCACAATATTGAATTAAGACCAGGGCAAGGCGGTAAATTAGTTCGTTCAGCTGGAACAGTAGCTCAACTTATGGCCAAAGAAGGAAAATATGCTCATGTTAAATTACCTTCTGGGGAAGTAAGGTTAATACATTTAGAGTGTAAAGCCAGTATCGGGCAAATTGGTAACCTTACTCATGAAAATTTATCTCATGGTAAAGCAGGCAAAAGTAGATGGTTAGGAATTAGACCAACGGTTAGAGGGGTAGTCATGAATCCTGTTGATCATCCCATGGGCGGAGGAGAAGGAAAGAGTGCTGGAGGCAGACACCCGGTTTCTCCAACTGGCATACCGGCAAAGGGGTATAGAACCAGAAAAAAGAATAAACTTTCAGATAAATATATTGTTAAAAGAAGGACGAAAAAATAGTAAATAAGGGAGGCAGTTGTTTTATATGTCTAGATCTTTTAAAAAGGGACCTTATATTAATGAAAAATTATTAAGTAAAATTAGAGAACTAAATCAGAAGAGAAAGAAAACTATAATTAAGACTTGGTCTAGAAGTTCAACGATTTTTCCTATAATGGTTGGACATACTATTGCCGTACATAACGGTAAAAGGCATATACCAGTGTATATTACCGAAAATATGGTAGGCCATAAATTAGGAGAATTTTCTCCTACTAGAATTTTTAAAGGGCATAGTGCTCATTCTGAAAGATCAACTTCGTTAAAGTAGTAAATAATATTAGGTAGTAAAATTTTAGGGAAAGATCTTTTTATTACTTATATTAATAAGTTATGAAATTTTATTTAAACTTGTAAAGACAACCAAACAATTAATTTTTCTAATTGCAGAAAAGTAAATAAATTAAATTAGGAGGAAAGCAATGAGTATAAAGGCAGTAGGTAAATATTTACCTATATCTGCTCGCAAGGGAAGGCAGGTTTTAGATATTATTCGGGGCAAGAATGCGGGTGAAGCTCTCTTAACCATGAAGTTTCTTCCTAACCGTTCAGCTAAAATGGTATATAATGTTTTAAACTCTGCGATTTATAATGCACAAAACAATAATAATATAAACGTAGAAGATTTATACATATCCGAAGCCTATGCCGATGAAGGGCCTACAGTGAAAAGATTTAGACCTCGGGCTATGGGTAGAGCAAGCAAAATAAGAAAAAGAACTAGCCATATTACCATTATAGTTGATCATAAAGGGGAGGGGAAGTAATTGGGACAGAAAGTACATCCAAAAGGATTAAGAATTGGAGTTATAAAAGATTGGGATGTTAAGTGGTTTGCAAAAAAGGGTTATGCAGAAAATATATATCAGGATTACAAAATAAGAAAATATATTGAAAATCGTTTAAAACATGCTGGAATTTCTTGTGTCGAAATTGAACGTATAGCTGATCGGGTGAGGTTAACTATTAATTGCGCAAGACCGGGTATTGTGATAGGCCGAAAAGGAGCAGAAGTTGCTAAATTGAAAGAAGAATTGTCTAAATTCGTAAAAGGTGATTTACAGATAAAAATTATTGAAGTAAAAAAACCTGAATTAGACGCTCAGTTAGTCGCTGAGAGCATTGCTGAACAACTGGAAAGAAGAGGTTCTACTAAAAGGTCAATGAGGCAGGCAGCCAGCCGATCCATAAGAATAGGTGCTGAAGGAATAAAAGTATCTTGTTCAGGTAGAATAGGTGGTGCTGAAATAGCAAGAACAGAATGGCATTTAGAAGGTAGGTTACCTCTTCATACTTTACGAGCGGATATAGATTATGGTCTTGCTGAAGCTAATACAACTTATGGTAAAATCGGTGTGAAGGTGTGGATTTTCCGAGGAGAAGTACTTCCTACAAAAAACAAAGAGATATCCAGCCAAAAAGAAGCAAGTAAGATTTTAACTGACAAGAAGGAAGAAGAATCAAGTAGAGGAGGAGCACGGAAAGATGTTGCAACCAACTAGAACAAAATACCGAAAAACTCATAGAGGAACCATGAAGGGATGTGCCCAAAAAGGAAATTTTATTGCTTTTGGCGATTTTGGTTTGCAGGCATTAGAGCCTCATTGGATAACCAGTGCCCAGATAGAAGCAGCACGGGTTGCCATTACCCATGCCATAAAGAGGGGTGGAAAAGTTTGGGTAAGAATGTTTCCTGATAAATCAGCGACTAAAAAACCAGCAGAAACCAGGATGGGTAAAGGAAAAGGAGCCCCCGACCATTGGGTGGCAGTAGTAAAACCCGGAAAGGTATTATTTGAATTAGGTGGAGTTGAATTAAATTTAGCCAAAGAAGCGATGCGGTTAGCTGCCCATAAGTTACCCATAAAAACTAGGTTTCTTTCCAGAGACGAACAGGTGGTGGGATAAATGAAAGCAAGTGAGTTGAGAGATTTATCGATAGAAGAATTACAAAAGAAACTAACTGATTTTAAAGACGAATTATTTAGTTTAAGATTCCAAGCTGTTACAGGACAATTAGGTAATTCTATGAGAATAAAAGAAGTAAGACATAATATTGCTAGAGCAAAAACAATTTTAAGAGAAATTGAATTAGAAAAAAATAAATTAAATTGAGATAAAAAGGAGGGTTAAATGCTGTCCGGGAAAAAAATAAAAACAAAAATCGGAAAAGTTGTAAGTAATGGTATGGAAAAGAGTATAGTTGTAAAAGTTGAATACCTGGTATCACATCCTCTTTACAAAAAAAGGATAAAGAAATCAACTAAATTTATGGCACATGATGAAAAAAATATCTGTAATATCGGCGATAAAGTAATAATTGCTGAAACTCGACCTCTAAGCAAAAGATAAAGATGGAGAGTTACAGAAATATTAGAAAAAACGAAATAAAGTGATTTAGACAATACTTTACTGAATTCGTATCTCGTGAGTTTAGTTAGTTATTTAGTTACCTGGTTAGCTAATTAAGAGAATAGGAGACAGAAGTCAGGAATCAGAGCGCAATACGCGATACGAATTACTATTCACTAATTATAATTTAAGAGAGAAGGTAGTTAAGATGATACAGATGCAAACGCGTTTATTCGTTGCGGATAATTCGGGTGCTAAAGAAATTCAATGTATAAAAGTTTTAGGCGGTTCCCGTAGGAGATATGCTAGGATAGGAGACATTATTGTGGCCTCAGTTAAGGTAGCAGCAGTGGGGGGAACCTGTAAAAAAGGTGAAGTTATTAAGGCGGTTATTGTAAGAACCAGGAAGGAACTTGGCAGACCAGATGGTTCTTATATTAGGTTTGACGATAATGCAGCAGTTATTATTAGTAATCAAAATGAACCGGTTGG
>DAOUWX010000369.1 GCA_030666935.1 Atribacterota bacterium
GTATCTCGTGAATCGTATCTAGTTAAGAGAATAGAAATCAATAATCAGAATTCAGGAGCCAGGAGCCAGAATAAGAAAGAAAACAATTCCTGATTCAGACTCTTGGATTCTGGATTTTATATAATATATTTAGGGGTAGACCTTGTGTCTGCTCATGATAATCAAAAGACAGCAAACAAAGAAGGGCACAATTCATTGTGCCCCTACAGCTGAATCTTGGTTTCTTTAACGCAATACGCAATACGAATACAAAATAGGGGATAAAAATTATGATTAAAAAAGAGAAAAAGTTATATTTTGATAATGAACTTGCCGGTTTAAAGGAAAGTCTGACAAATATGGCAAATTTAGTCGAAGAAGCAATTGATATGTCTATAAAATCTTTAGTTGAGCAGGATTTAGATTTAGCGGCAAAGGTAATTGAAAATGATGATATAATCGATAAAATGGAATTAGATATCGAAGAACAGTGTTTGCAGATGATTGCTCTACGTCATCCCATTGCTAAAAATTTAAGAATAATCGGCTGTGGTTACAAGACCGTATCTGACTTAGAAAGAGTAGCAGATCACGCCGTAAGCATAGCCAGAGCTAGCCAATATCTATCTACCAAATCCATGGTGAAACCCCTAATAGACATTCCTCGTATGGCTGAAATTGCTCAAAATATGATAAAAGATGGCTTAAATGCCTATTTTAACGGAGATGTAGAGTTAGCCAAGGAAGTGTGGGCGAGAGATAGAACGGTTGATGATTTGGATAAACAGATATTTCGCGAACTCTTAACTTTTATGATGGAAGACCCCCATACTATCAGCAGAGCGATTCATTTGATTTTTGTTTCTAATAATATTGAACGGATTGCCGATCATGCTACAAATTTAGCAGAGAGGGTAGTATATATCGTTAACGGAGAAAGAATAAAAAATTATTCCAAAAGCAATAAAGAAGAATAGAACATCAAAGCTTTAAAATTAACTGAATGAGTGTTTATATTATATATTTAAATAATCAAAAAGCAAAAAATAATTCAGAAAAGGTTATAACTTGTGGAAACAATTAAAAATAATTTAGAGATAATAAAGGAAAAAATAGAAAAAGCAGCCTTAATGGCGAATAGAAATCCTGAAGAAATAAAATTAGTGGCAGTAACTAAAACTGCTACTATAGAACAAATAGAAGAAGCTATAAATGCCGGGGTAAAAATAATTGGCGAAAATAAAATTCAAGAAGCCAAAGAAAAATATAAAATTTTGAGTGCTGATATAGAGTGGCATTTGGTTGGACACCTGCAAACCAATAAGGTAAAATACGCTATAGAAATATTTGATTGTATTCACTCTGTAGATAGTATAAAATTAGCCGAAGAGATAGATAAACGTTCTTTGCAATTTGGGAAGATAACTAATGTTTTGATTGAAGTGAATGTTTCCGGGGAAGAAACCAAATACGGAATTAGACCGG
This sequence comes from Atribacterota bacterium, assembly GCA_030666935.1. Classification (GTDB taxonomy): domain Bacteria; phylum Atribacterota; class Phoenicimicrobiia; order Phoenicimicrobiales; family Phoenicimicrobiaceae; genus Sediminicultor. The sequence goes on from DAOUWX010000369.1 coordinate 1,465, forward strand.
AAGAAGTAAAGCCTTTTCTAAAAGAAACATCTGGATTTTCCAGAATAAGAGTCAGAGGCTTAATGACTATTGCGCCAATAGCAGAAGACAAAGAAGAGGTTCGCCCATATTTCAGGAAGCTCAGGGAATTATCTGAAGAAATAAATAGTAAAAATTTAAAGAATGTTAAAATTGACTATCTTTCCATGGGGATGACTGAAGATTTTGAGGTAGCCATTGAAGAAGGCGCGAATATGGTTAGAATTGGCAGAGGAATATTCGGATTTCACTAACGGCTGTTTGTTAACGATTAATTTAAATTACCTGAATATATTGTAAAAACGGAAGGAAAACATTAACTATGCTTTTACTGATTCAAATGATTAACACAGTTTTTAGACTTTACAGTTATTTAATTTTAGCTAGGATATTTTTAACCTGGATACCCATAGATCGCTACAACCCTGTGGTGCAATTTATCTATAGAGTTACCGAACCGATTTTAGCACCTTTCAGGATTATATTGCCTTTAGGGGGTATGGGGTTAGATCTTTCACCGATAATTGTCTTTTTTTTACTAAACTTACTCCAAAGAGCACTAATTAATATACTTGTTAGTATAGCTCTTTAAATTATATAAAATAAATTTAAATGATGAA
>DAOUWX010000028.1 GCA_030666935.1 Atribacterota bacterium
AGTTCATCGATCCTCTTTCTCTAAGATTTCCAAGGGTATCCATCCGTATTCGTTCCTATTTATGTTTCTTACCCACCCCCAGCCATTCAATTCCCTATCGGCCTTAATTAAATCACCTTTGTAAGCCTTCAGCTCAGTAGCTACATACTCCTCCTTGAGCTTTCCGTGTCTTTCGTCTTGTTTTTCAATGATCTGATATGGTACCCAGCATTTCTTTTCTGGTGTTTCGCACCAAATCCAGCCTTTCCATATTTCTTTCTCCTTGTATTCTTCTCCTATCGTGAGTGTTTCATCCTTCTTAAGAACAATCGGATCTGAATAATTAGTCTTTCTTGATTGAATAACTCTGTATCGATTAGGTTTATTCATTTCTTAATCTCCTGGGTGATTATTTCTCCTAACGTTCCAATAGTCAGACTGATTGATTAAACCTTATTTTTATATACTATATCATATTTTTCGGGTCGCAGTATTATTCTGTTTTCTTGATGATCTTTTTCAGTTTTCCACTGGAGAATTCTTTTCAATTTTCTCTCAACTTCTTTAAGTTTCCCCTGGAAAGACTTAAAATCAATGGACGTAGTATTTTTATCTTAATCCATGAAATGGTTTCTTCCATTTCTTTAAGGGGAGTGAGATTATCAGCATAAATAGGCTCTCTTCCCTCTACTGCTGTAAGCTGTTGGGCTCCTATTATGCCTGACTTCGAAAATTCAATGGATATATCTCTCCTATGGGGATACCTGGCAAAATTAAGATTCTTTTTCAAAAGAATTTCATGCAGTTCTTTATCAAAAGTAGCTTCCATTGATATCCATCTTCCGTTTAATTTTACTTCAGGGAATGTATGAGTAAACGAATCCGGCCAAAAACGATATGCTAAAGGATGAAGTAAATCCCTTAAAGCTTCTTTGCTTACCGACATAAAATGAAAGCGGGTGGGGACGCTGGCTTCTTTCGCCATTTCGACAAAAAGAACAGCTTTGTTCATACAGCTACCCCGGCCGGTTCCTAACACCTCTTCAGCACTCATATAATTGTCGCCCACAAAATCAAAAAGCACTTCGTCTCGAACGAAATAAAATATTTTTTCCACTTTTTCTTCCGGTGTAACAGCACCTTTAGTGATTTCTAAAACTGTCTCTTCAAATGATTTTGTATCTTGTGTACTAACAGATTTAGAATTGATAGAACTATAACCATTAGCTAAAACTAATAATATTAATATTATTCCTGTTATCCAAAAATACTTTGCTCTTTTTCCCATGATAGCCTCCTGTTTTTCTTTATCCGATATTTTGGTAAATATTAGTATTTCCAAAATTTTCGGACGCCTTTTTTAAAATAAATATATTTGTACAATATTTTATTGTTAACCTGGTTAACTTTCAACGTAAAAAAAATTAACTCTCTCTCTTTAGAATTTCAGCTAATTCTTTGTTCATTTTTTTTAAATAATTTTCAATTGTAGCAACCTCATTTTCCTTAAGATTTTTTAAAATGTCAAATATTCTTTCAAATACTTTTTTTGAAAATATTTCATGCCCTTGAAAAGCCTTTCTCCCTTTATCTGTAAGATTGAAGATCACCTCCTTTTGATTATCAACCGGCCGACTTTTTATAATATAATTTTTCTTTAAAAGTTTTTTCGCGGTTTTGGATACTGCGCTTTTTGAAACCCCCATACATTCTGCTAATTTAGTAAGATTAATACCACTATTTTTTCCGATAGACTCTATAGTATGAATTTCCGTAGTGTATAATAAATCTCCAGAGCCAAAATCTCTAGGCTTATTTTCAATCAATTTAAACATATTATGAGATCTAAAATATAATTGAATTAATTTATTATAGTCTTTCATTTTATCACCGCTTATTAATATACACCAGGTTAACAATAATGTCAAGCTTTATTTTTTTGTCAAGCGATTAAAAAAAAGACCAGAGTTCACTATGAAGTTTGTTGATTACATCTAGCAACTTTCTATTATCAGATAATTTTTCTGCAATCACTTAAATACTTACTCAAAAATAATTATGCCTAACATTCCGTAGGGATTTCGGCATTTGTTAAGGTTTTTTCTTAGTACAATTTCGTGAATGTCTGGATAAAATCCATTTTTGTAGATTTTTTACCTAACTTACGGAGTATTTCCACCCACCAATATTCTAGGCTAAACTTAAAATTATTCTTTTGCCAAATCCATAAGATTAAAATCCATATCATAATATTCAAGACACCGAAAATTAAACACCCATTTACGGTTTGATTCCATGAAGGCATTAGATAGCTAAGTATTTTTCCAAATATCTCAGAGAGAAGCGTTTCAAACAAGTATACAGTTAAGCTTATCCTGCTAAACCATTTTATAAAAGGTATATTAATGATTTTTTTATTTCTAAATTCAAAAATCAACAAGAAAAATATAATAATTAGAATGAAAACGCCTAACTCCAAATGCGTTTTGAAATACCAAAAATAATCTGCTTTTGAGATTGTCTTTGGAAAATTCAAACAGCCAACCAATCCATATATAAAAAAGAAAAGACCAATTGGGATGATGATTTTCTTGATTAGGTTCTTCCTTTTTTTATATATCATTAACCCTATAATAGAGGCAAATAGGCCATATGCCAGATAGGGCAATAATGGATAAGGATTTGCTATAGTAAAACCAAGCAGTGTCGCCAATAAATAATTCTTTGCCTGTATTGATTTATCTACTATGCCATAGAGGTAAATTCTGGTAAATGAAAAGAGCATTATTACAAAACCCGATGTCCCTAACACCCAGTAATTCCTTTTTTCTTTTTCAAACCCCTTATTTCTCATCAAAAAGAATAATAGTAATGTTATAATTATCAGGTTTAGTCCTATTGTTGATATAGAAGAACCCTCAAAGAATTTAGTTATTTGGGGGAAGGTTAAATGCATATTCCTGATTGAACTAGCTACTACAGTCATATCCGGTTGATTATTGATAAAATCGATATTCCATCTACCAAGAAAAATATTCAGTATATAATGAATTATTATATAAATACCTCCGGCAAAGAATAAAAATTTAGCATGTTTTAGATTGCCCAATTTTTCGATTCTTCCGGAAAGCATGATTGTATTAACAATTCCAGAATAGAATATTAGTAAACCTCCCCACAAAACCAGGAAGCTAATAAGTACAACGATTATGGGCGGATTACTAAAATCAATTTTATGGATATTTGCAAAATTATAAACAGAGGCGTGAAAAAATATGACCAGAATTAAAGATATCCCTCTTAAAAAATCTAATGAATCTATTCTTTTATTCATTTTTCTCTCCCTCCTATATTACATTTAATTCTTATAAGTTTTTTTGATCCTTTATTAAATAAAGGCAGGCAAAATATAAGCTTAATTTCTGGTTCAACACAGTGGTACTTTAAGAATACTTTTTTTAGTTTTTGTATCAATTGTTCTTTGATTTTTTCTTTATTTGAACCTTTCTTTAATTGAATCCTTAAGGTGATCTCTGTGTAACTATCTTGTGTTGCCTGATATTCCTCAATGTCTTCTGAAGCAGAAATTATTGTTCTGCTGATGTAATCTTGGAATATAAATTGAGATTTCTTTGTGTCTGTTCTTAATCCCCAAAACATATCATCTGCTCTTCCTTGAATCTGTTTAATCACTCTAAAATTTGAGCCACAACTGCATTTTTCTTTGTTTATGGTTATTATGTCATTAAGTTCGTATCTTATTATTGGTTGCGATTTTTTATGTAGGTCAGTAACTAAGAGTTTATGACATGGCTCACCGTCTTTTATTGGCAATCCCCTATCATCAAGGAGTTCAAAAAAAACCATATCCTCATTAATATGCAGATTACCGTGACTGCAGGTTAAAGCATAATATCCTTCGCTACCCTGGTAGACTTCATGAACCTCGCACTTGAAATTGTTTTCTAAATATTTTTTAACATTCGGATAGAGAACTTCAGCATAAGAGTATAGTAATTTTGGTCTTATTTTTAATCTTCTTTTTTGCAGTTTTGTTGCCAATAATTTTAACATGCTTGGCGGTGCAGACACAATGTTTGGATTTAGTTTTTCAAGCTGTTCTATGGTTTTTTCCATGGGCTGCAGCTGGTTTATATAAGTCAGTTTGTTTCCTGATTTATTATAGTCGAATGCCGGCGTATTTACTCTTAAAATAAATGCACAATTTATTTTTTCTCTTTTTGGCAAAACTAATCTTGAAACATACATTGCTTTGATGTAATTCTCTTCTTCTTTTGTGGTTATAACAATACCTTTGTTACCGCTTGTTCCTGAAGACATGCCTATGTTGATATCATTGAACCTTAGGGAGAAATCTCTGGTTTTTTCAACGTTCAGGGCGAAATGGATTAAATCATCCCTATTTAGTCCCAAAGTGTTATATTCGGTTAAATTGTCCATCATTATTTTTTTGTTGACTATCGGCAAAGATGAGAATTTATTTATATTGTATTTGGAGTAATGTTTTTTAAAGAATTTTGAATGTTCAACAGCATACCTTGCGATTTCTTTTGTTTTCTTTTCTTGATATTTCTTTATGTCTTTTACAGACCAAAATTTAAAGCGATATTTTGATAAGATATAAAAAATGAGTGGAAATCTTGTTTCAAATTCCATATTAAACCCATACCTCCTTCCCATTTTTTAATAATTATCAAGAACTCTTTTATATCTAACTAATAATAGGCACAATACTGCGTTTTGCCCTACCAAAATGAATAATATCGGAAGTATCCCGGTTATTCCCTAGTATCATTTTGCACTTTTAAGACTTAATTATCCAAATACTTTGATTATTTTTAATATATACAATAAAAGTTTTAAAAAATCATTTTTTGGGAAATTATATTGCAACTATTTTCGATTAAAGAGAAAATTCAACTAACCTTTCAATTTTTGTTAAAGGCTACTCAGTCTGTAATTTCCTGCAACCATTTCAAGTTTTTTACTGCATCGCTTTCACTAATAAACTTTATACCAGTCGCACCCAAATAGTTTAAAAAATGTCCAAAACACCGAATTAATCCTCGTTTCATCTCTTCTGAAACAAAGACATCCGGCTCCCACCACCAGTTAATAATCTCAAGTTTGCCAGTTTTTTTATTAAACCTAGGTTCAAAACGTGCCACAAATCTATCTCCATATAAAACTGGTAATACATAATAGCCGTATCTACGTTCAGAAATTGGTTTATATACTTCCCAAACATATTCAAATCCAAAAATCTCTTTTATTAATTTTCGATCCCATAATAGATTATCTAAGGGGGCAATAAAAGAGGCTTGTGGTTCTATATCACTTTTTTCTAATATTCCATGTAATAAGGCCACTTCCTCTTTTCTAATATATAAAGGATGTTTAATTTTTTCTACCTCGATTTTCATTACCTCTCCTTTTTCTTTAAGCCGGGAAAAGGCGTCAAATCGCTGCTCGTTTTTCATCCAGGATATACCAAGCCATGCATCGCCAGAACATTCCCACAGTAGTCCGACAGCTCCGATTCGCCTTTTAACCTTCCACTCGAAGTACTGTCCTATTGTAATATTGGGGTCGGGCATAGACAGTAATTCAGATGGAAGATATTTTTCAGCAAAGTCATAAACTTTCCTCGTGCCAACTTTATGATGAATAATTAATTCTCCCCAAAAGTACATACTTTCCAATGCTGCTCGGGCTGCCCTGGTAGGTGCCCAAGACCAATCTACTATAGTGTCAAATTTTAAGTCTATAGATGATAAAGGTCCATTCTGCTCAAGGGCGTCTCTTACTTCTGGCAATATTTTACTGATAGAGTTAGATTCGCCCCCATGCCGTCGATATGCTTTTTCACGATATCTACTAAAATATGGCCAATCCTCAAGTGCATAGATAGACATATTTTTGTCCCATCCATCCAATAATTTTCTATCAGAATATAAAAGTTCTTGCAAATATTCTGATTTAAAATTTTTAATTCGGGACTGAAGGACAAGGTAGGGATTGTATCCAACCACATTAAGTGGATCAAATTGAATACAGCCCACATGTCGTATGTATTCAAGTATACCTTCTTTTCCCTGAAGTTTTTGCGCAGGCATAATTTTTTGATGGGCAAGCATAAATTGTCGTGCTTGTTTTTTTGTTATCTTCATATGAGAACACATTTAGACATTTCTTCGTCCCTTGTCGTTTATTTTGTTATTTTAATTATTATTTAACTCTTAGAAATAAATTTAATTGCCTTTGTCAATATTTCGTTAAAATTATCCGGGTAATCATGGTCTAAACCTTTAAAGATTTTTAATTCATAGGAAATTTTTTTGCTACTTAATAGATCAGTAAATCTTCTGGTACATTTATAGCAGTCATCATCTTTGTCACCGCAAACAACATAACCTTTTATCCCCTTCTCCCTTATCTTATCTAATAAGGGAGACCATTTATCAATTTCAGGTAACCAGGGAGCAACAAGTATAAATCCTTTTACCTGAATTAAATCTTTTAGAATTGAATATAAGGCAACTCTCCCTCCTGCGGAAAATCCAGCGATGATAATATTATCAGAATCGATATTATGCTTTTCTAAAATACTTTCATAATGTTCCTTCAGCTCTCGTGAACTTTTTTTAATATCTTTCCACTTATAACCTCCCGAAAACTGAATTTGAGAAGACTGTGGTAAGGCTAATAGGTAGTTTTTATGTATACAAGAACTCCAATAGTCTTCTGTTATCTCAATATTCTCTTGGTCACCGTGTAAGGCAATAATCAAGGAATGCTTATATTGTTCATTCATCTTATCTGGCATAATTATTTTTAAATTAGGTTTCTCGTTTCTTTTGGCTTCTGATTCCCTTTTTTTACATATATCTAATAATTCACCGAACTCTTTATATTTATTAAGTGACTTTAAATCTTCATCTTCAATTAAGTATTTGTATTGATACCAAAATCCTTTTTCTACTATCGCCTCTCTCATTATCTGTAGTGCTAATTCTTCAAGTCCTGCCTCATTGGCAATCGAATATCGAAAATTGTATATTTGAGCAAGATTACCTTTTTTTATACCTTTATAATTATCTGTTATGAAATTATAGGCTTCCAGATAATCACCTTTCATATATATTTCCAATGTTCTGTTTATTAAGTTTGTATAGGTTATTCTTTTCAAATTTATCTTCTCCTTATTTCATTCTATATCTATCTAATTAGTAAATTTTAATCTCCTTTAAAATATTTCTAAACCTGGGTGTGGTAAAGGTAAATCATTCTCCTCTCCCCTTATCTGTAAGTTATCCAACGCTAGCCCACGGCCAAGTTACCAATTTCTTAATCCCTAGATACGCTCCTGTTCTATGCAATCAGGACATCGTTTGGGTGAGTTGAATCCTTGACATTGTATAGCAAAACAAAGGTAACTTGATAGAGTTACGAGGTATGAAAAACTAACCTTAAAACCCTTATTATATGAAGTAATCCAATGCGTTTTATAAATCCGAAATCGCGTAGGGTAAGTCCGAACTTTCCGGAATCTTATCAATATATTGTTCCCGAAAAAGCGGATCTTGCATCCGGCAGGATAATTGGTGCTGGCAATAAGCGGGGTGACTAATCAATTTTTCCCACAAACTCTTAACTGATTCAGTCCGCACATCTCCAAAAGAAAGGGGTGTAAAATCACACGGGGTAAAGTCTCCTTGTGCGGTTATATGGAATTGCCGGTTGGCTGCCAGACATCCGATAAATCGTGAAAACCCTGACCCGCTATTGGTCCAGCTCTGCGTAATAACTCGTGGAATTTTCTGGTATTTTTTATTCACCAGAATACTATCTTTATGGAGAACCTTACGGGATATCTGATCAAGAGTGACATCTTCCTGATCGCTTAGTCCTCCGGTTTTGATGGCATCAAAGATGGAGATTTCATGCACGCCCCATTGGGCACATAAATCAGCTATCGGTATAAGATTATGACTTAAGGCATTTTGTCTGGTAGCGTAGGTGCTTATGCCTACCAATAAACCGGCATTCAGGGCATTTCGAACACCTTCTTCCACTGCACGAAAAGCACCGTCCAGACCACGGAGACGGTCATGTTCGGCAGGATCAGCAGAATCAAGGCTAATCTGAACCCCAAAGACTCCGGCATCCTTTAGGGATTTCGCCCGCTTGGGAGTAAGTGCGAGAGCATTGGTGAAAACCTGGCTGATCGCCTGATCTGGAGAAACCGATGAAATAAGCTGTTCGAGATCATCTCGAAGAAGAGGTTCTCCACCTGTAAAAGTAATATTCGTCACCCCTAAATCGAGACACTGCTGAACTGTACGTCGAAGTACATCGAAAGACAGGTCAGGTCGTGATTTTGATCTGCCTTTAGCACTGCAATGAACACAATGATACTGACATCTTGTAGTGATCCCGATAGTTACCGCCATAGGAATCTTCCTCTTGAAGAGAACTGACGATAAGAACACCTCAAACATGCGGGCATGGGCTAAACTGGGAAAGGGTGGGAGGTACATGGAGTAAACATTACTTCCGTCCAAATTATCCAAAGTACCGATCTTATTATGAAAACCAAAGTAAAATTTAATGAGGAACCTGATCCATAACGAATTCGTTCCTGAGATTACTGTCCTAACAATATCACCTTTATTTTCTACTACGATTGACAGTTTTTTTAGTTCAGGTATATTGGGAAATCGATATTCAAGACGCATTTTGAGTTCTCCCTTTTTATTATAGAAAATTTATTTCTCGAGTATTAACTATTCTAAGTATCCTAAATTAAACCTTATCATATCATACTCAAAAATATTTTTCTAATATTATCTTTCACTATTTTCGAAAAAGAAATAAAAAACGGAGAACTGTATTAGCGAACCTCTTATGAAAATTTAAAAAAGTTATCGAATTATTAAGTTAGCACATAACTCCACTTCCGACTAAAATGTGAATATTCTTTAATAAAGTAGGATTTTTTTCTTGTCGACAATTAACGATACTTTATCTCCGGTTGAGAACCTCCTGTCTTTTACTTGAACTCGCATTGTTATCTCCCCTACTTGCAAGAGATAATCCACTAAATTCCCTAAATATGTTGCTCTAATAACCTGCCCATTCATCTCTTCCTCGTCATAAGGTTTCAATGTTATATCTTCAAGACGAACGCATAAAATCACTTCTTCTTTATGTTTTTCCGAAACTACATATTCAATCTTGCTACCCTTCCCATCTTTAACTATTAAATATTTTCTATCTTCGCTTACTTTACAAGGGATAAAATTGGTCAAACCAATAAAATTGGCTACAAATTTATTCGCTGGATTTTCATAAATTTCTTCTGGCTTTCCGATTTGTTGTATTTCTCCTTTATTCATAACAATTATTTCATCTGACATGGCCATAGCTTCTGCCTGGTCATGAGTTACATAAATAATGGTAACTTTAGTCTTTTTTTGCAGTTCTTTTATTTCAAAACGCATTTGTTCGCGCAATTTAGCATCCAGATTAGAGAGGGGCTCATCAAGCAGCATTACATATGGGTCAACAATCAGGGCACGAGCCAAGGCTACCCTTTGCTGTTCTCCACCTGATAATTGATGTGGATAACGTTGTCCCATTCCTTCTAATTCTACCATTTCCAGCACTTGAGCAGCTTTCGCATATCGCTCCTTTTTAGATATTTTTCTAATTTTTAAAGGGTAGGAAACATTATCCAACAGATTCATATGAGGCCATACAGCATAACTTTGAAACACCATTCCGATATTTCTATTTTCAGGAGGAACATAAAATTCTTTAGATCGATATACAATTTCTTTCCCGATAATTATCTCGCCAACATTTGGTTCTATAAAACCGGCTATCATCCGCAAGGTAGTAGTCTTACCACAACCAGAAGGTCCTAATAAAGTAATGAATTTACCATCTTCAACCCTCGCACTAAAATTTTTTACTGCCGTAAAATTATCGAATACTTTAGTTAAATTTTTTAAAATTACTTGAGCCATCTTTTAAGTCCTCCCTTTAATAACCAAATTCACCTTTAGTCACTTTTTTAATAATCATATTTCCCAAAAATATTACCAGAATCATTACTATAGCTAAAGCTGAAGAAGATGTGACATCTCCTCCTTCTTGTAAATTATAAACGGCAACGCCTATAGTTTCATTGCCGGTACTCCATAATAAAACTGAAATAGTTAACTCTCGAAAAGCGGGCATAAAAATCAAAAACCAGCTGGCAAATAAAGAAGGTTTTACCAGAGGCATAATAATATCCTTAAAAGACTGCATTCGATTAGAGCCTGATATTCGGGCAGCCTCTTCCAGAGAATCATCAATTTGCATCAGAGAGGAACTAATTGTACGTACTGAATATGCTAAATAACGTGCTATATAGCTAATTAGAATAATCCAGATGGTATTATAGATGTTAAATTTTCCAAAGAAAGACTTATTCCAGGCAATAATCATTCCTAAAGCAAATACAGTTCCTGGTATTGAATAAGGAATTGAAGATACGAAATCTAAAATATGACTTCCCTTCACCTTAACTTTAACTACCATATAAGCAATGATTGCACCAATAAAGGTAGTAATTATCGAAGCTGATATAGCCAGAAAAAAACTATTCCTGATAGCTCTTTTAGACATATCTAAATCAAATAAAACATATTTAAAATTATCCAAAGTCCAATTACTAATAAGGGGCAACAAACCCCATGCCCTGGTAAGAGCGGTAAGTAATATAGCGATTATAGGTAGTACTACGATAATGATAATCGTAGACAAGACAATTGTAAACAAGATATTACGCCATTTTCCGAGTGTAACCAATTTTGGCTGTACATTTTTACCGGAAATTACGATATACTTTTTACCTCGTAAATATATTTTCACCAACAAAAGCCCGGAAACGGCAATCAATATTAATAATATTGACATTGCGGTAGCTATAGCATGAGCGTCTTTAACTATAAAACTTTGGTCGATTAATCTATATATTTTGGTAGTTAACACATAGTAATTTGCCGGCATACCCATAACTGCCGGAATTCCAAAATTTGCAATACGAGAAACAAAGACTAAAATGGCTCCTGCTCCAATAGTAGGTGCCATTATGGGAATAGTAATATCCTTCATTACCGTAAAGATGCCGGCTCCAGATATTTGTCCGGCTTCTTCTAAAACAGGATTCATTCTTTCCAATCCTGCTAAAGTAGTGAGATAAACAAAGGGATAACCGGAAAGGCTCATCACCATCACAATAGCCCATTTCCCATAAATAACAAATAGAGGATTCCAAGTTTGTTTAATAGCCATATAAATACTGTTGATATAACCGGCTGGTCCAATCAATTGTAACCAGGCGATGGCGGATATAAACGGAGGAATTAGAAAAGGCATTACTAAACCGGTCTTAATCAGCTTACGATAAGGTATATCGGTTCTGGAAACAATCCAGGCCAAAGATACCCCAATAATAGTGGCAAAAACGGTGGATACTGTAGAAACAAAAATGCTATGACTCAAGGCAACAAAAATATCTTTGGTGATAAAGACTTTATGAAAATTTTGTAATGAAAATTTGCCATCGCTAATAAAAGCTTTCCCCAATAAACTAAATAAAGGATAAATTACTAAAATAGCCAGTATAGCAAGTACTACAAAAGCCAGTATAATCGGTATATTCTTATTACCTTTATTCATGTTCACCTGGTAATTCCTTATTATTATTTACCAAGGGAAAAAGCAAAATAAATATTTCATTTTGCTTTTTCCCGTTTTAATTTACAAAAATCCTATTTTACAAAAATTTCATTAAACTTCTGGATAATTTCACTATAATTATCCCGTAACCACTGCCAGTCAGTCTTCATAAGTTTTATATCTTCTAAATCAGGAGTCCCTGCAGGAGGAGATACGTCTTTCCTGATAGGAATAAACCCATTTCGTGTAAACTCTTGTTGACCGTCTTGAGAGATACTATAATCTACAAATCGTTTAGCACTTCCTAAATTTTTGGTTGAGGCAATTATCCCTATAGGACTGGGAACCATTACCGCTCCCTCTACCGGCCATACAAAATCAATGGGCGAACCTTTTTCTTTCATAGAACGTATGGTATAATCCAAAACAAATCCCATAAGTAATTCTCCGGATGCTACTTTTTTGGCTATTCCGGTATTACTATCTTGAGTGGGATTCTGTTTAGCGAATTCTACAAAATAATCCCAACCTAAGTCCGGGTTACTGGCAAAAGCCCCGGCGGTTACAAAGAAAGCACCTGAACGTTCCGGAGTAGAACTACCTACTTTATTTACAAATCTGGGGTCCAAAAGGTCTTCCCAACTGTCTGGAATATCATTGCCCTTAATAAAGGTTGTATTATAACCTAATACCATATTTATTAATCGGGCTCCGTAGTAATAACCTTCCGGTTCATAGTAGATCTGGGGAACATTTACTGCTTCTGGTGACATATAAGGATATAAAAGATTTTCTGCCTTCAAATTTTCATAAATAGAAAAATCAGCTACCCAGATAACATCAACTACGATATTGTTACTCTCTTTTTCAGCATACAGTTTTGCCAAAACTTTACTGGTTCCGGAACGGTAGATTTCCAGATCGATATCGGGATTCTTTTGCTCAAAATCTTTCTTAATATTATCTATAATGCTTTGAGGAACGGAAGTGTAAAGAGTAATCTTTTCTTTAGCTAAAACTGAAGAGCTAAGCCCTAAAATCAAAATTATTATTAATAACAAAGTACAAAACTTTTTCATTTTTCTCCCTCCTAATAAAATGTTTACTCAAAAAAATAAGTTAATCAAATATTTATTTTCCTAATCTTTTTCTATTCTATCGTTCTTTATTATCACCTCCCCTTTTTGCTAAAACCATAAAAGCTGTTTCTCCGGAATTTATATTATTTTTCGTTCTAACATAAATAATCTTTCCGGAAATTGGAGCATTTAGTTTAGTTAATTTTAAGTTAGTTATGTGTAATAAATCAGCTACTGTATCGCTTTTTTTCACTTCATCGCCTAATTTTTTTCTAAAAAATAATACCCCCTGATTAGGTGCCTTAATTATTTTTCGGTAATCGCGCAGATATGTCTGTTCGGGATCAGTTTTAATTAACTTTTCTTTTTTAGGTTCATTTAGTAAATTTAGGTAATGTAAGAAATTAATAATCTTTTCCATGCCATAGCTTATATCCTCCATAAAAACTGTTTGTCCTCCACCTAGTTCCAGGGTACAAGCTTTTTTACCCTCTTGGGCGGCCATAGCAAGAAGTGTATTTCTCTTCCCTGATTTATCGGTCTTACGTTTGATAATAAAAGGGAAACCAAAATGTTTAATATCTTCTATCACCTTATCTTCATAAATAATCACATGAGGCAGATAGCGGGCACAACCTGCTGAATGTAAATCTATTATCCATTCATATTCTCCTGCTATATCCCAGACATGTTGGGCAATTTTTTCAGAATCTGAAAATGATACCGGTTTTCTGTTTAAAAATGAATTATTAATGTCTTTTCCATCTACAGGATTTTCTCTTTTTTCTTTGAGTGTTCCCTCAATATTAACCAGGGGAAAAATACCTGCTTTATAATTTAAATTACTATTCTTTAAAAATTTCATTAACTCAAAAGCTATTTGAATGCCGGTATTTTCTATACCATGAATACCGGCCACAAAACATATTTTTTTTAAGCCCTTACCGTATTGAAAATATTTAATTTTCAATTTAAAATTTCCTTTTTATCCTTCCATATTTTTTGCCAGATATTAAAATTATTTTCCAAGACCTCGATTTCTCTACCCGGAACATATCCTTCAATAACTACATTTTTATCATATTCTTTTTGTAAGTCAAATAACATCTCGGGTAGATTCAATTTACCCCAGCCTAAAGGCAAATGGGTAGTAGTATTGTTTGAATCACTTAAGTGAACGTGAATAATTTTTTCCTGAAGTTCTGAAAT
>DAOUWX010000130.1 GCA_030666935.1 Atribacterota bacterium
GTAGTCTTTGGACTTTTTGGTCTGGCAATATTTGTAAAATTCCTAAATTTTGGTGTTTCTATCCTTTCAGGAAGTTTAACTTTAGGCATATTGATCCTGCCTACTATAATTCGAGCTAGCGAGGAAGCTCTCTCAACAGTTCCTCAATCTTTCCGGGAAGCATCTTTAGCCTTGGGAGCTACCAAGTGGCAGACTATTCAGAAAGTAGTTTTGCCTAACTCAATTTCTGGGATTTTAACCGGTTCAATTCTTTCTATCGGGCGGGCAGCCGGGGAAACCGCACCAATTCTTTTTACAGCAGCAACCTTTTATACTATGCGGCTTCCTAACTCTGTTTTCAGTGAAGTTCAAACTCTGCCTTATCATATTTATGCCTTACTAACCGAAGGAACCCATCCTGAATCTCAAGTGCCTATTGCCTACGGAACAGCTTTGGTTTTAATTCTTCTGGTATTAGGGTTAAATTTAATTGCCTTCACTTTACGTAATCGATTTAGAAGGAGTAAAAAATGGTAGACAAAATCATACAAAACAAAAATAATTTAAAGATGCAGGTCAAAAATCTAAATTTTTATTATGAAGCAAATCAGGTACTAAAAAAGATAAATCTTATTGTAAAAAGTAATGCCGTAACTGCTATTATAGGTCCCTCGGGATGTGGCAAATCCACTTTTATTCGAACTCTTAATCGAATGAATGACATTATTTCGGGGACAAAGATAGAAGGAGATATTTTATTTAATCACAAAAATATCTATGCTGAAGATATAGATGTAGTAGAAATTCGAAGAAAAATAGGAATGGTCTTTCAAAGACCTAATCCCTTCCCTAAATCTATCTTCGAAAATGTTGCTTACGGACTCAAAATTAATGGTCTTATTAAAAACAAAGATGGGTTAAGAGAACGGATAGAGGATAGTTTACAAGCTGCTGCTTTATGGGAAGAAGTTAAAGATCGGCTGAATACCCCTGCTTTAGATCTATCGGGTGGGCAGCAGCAACGACTATGCATTGCCCGGGCTCTGGCTATTAAACCTGAGGTAATCCTTTTTGATGAACCCTGCTCTGCCTTAGACCCTATCGCTACCGCCAAGATTGAAGAATTAATTCAGAAGTTAAAAGAAAGATACACTATAGTTATTGTCACTCACAATATGCAGCAGGCTGCACGTGTTTCGGATTTGACAGCTTTTTTGATGTTGGGAGAATTAATTGAATTTGATAAGACTGAAAAGATTTTCACCAATCCCAGCCAAAAAATTACGGAAGATTATATTACCGGCCGCTTTGGCTAAAAAAATTAGTCGTTAGTAGGGGCGTATTGCAATACGCCCCAGAAAGATAAAAATTTAATTCTCTATAGTTACAAGCTCTGATTTATCAGAGCGTGGCAACCTCTTTATTAAGCTAAAACAAAAACCATAATTCAAAATTCTTAACTTTTTACATAAGGAAAAACTCGCAACCTGCAACTTGAAACTTTTGACTTATTAATGTGTTTTATTTACTAAATACTATTCACTATATACTAATTAGGGCTTACGGAAAAAGGAAATTCCTATACAATTAAATTATAATAAGTGCGGAGGATAAAAAAATGGAAAGGCAATTTGACCAAGAATTAAATGCTCTAAAAGAAAATTTATTAAAAATGGCTTCTTTAGCTGAAGAAGCAATCGCCAAATCAATAAAAGCTTTAGTAGAAAGAGATTCGAATTTAGCTCAGAAAATAATTGACCAAGATAGTAAGATTAATTTTTTGGAGATAGAAATAAATAATCAATGTTTAAAACTTTTGGCTTTGAAACAGCCTATGGCCGTTGATTTAAGATTTATTACTTCTGCTATGAAAATTGTTAGTCATTTGGAAAGAATAGCAGACCAGGCGGTAAATATTTCCCAAAGGACCTTAGAATTATTAAAACAACCCTTACTTAAACCCTTAATTGATATCCCCCGAATGGCAGAACTGGCTCAAGAGATGGTGAGGACTTCGATAGATTCTCTTGTAAACAAAGATTCTCTTATGGCTAAAAAAATCGGGGGAAGAGATAATTTTGTTGATGATTTAAATGACCAAATATTTAGAGAACTTTTAACTTATATGATAGAGGATCCCAGAACTATAAAAAGAGCGATAGAATTAATTTTAGTTGGCCGTCATTTAGAAAGAATTGCCGATTTAGCCACCAATATAAGTGAGGAAGTAGTGTTTATATTAAATGGGAAAAACATAAAACATCCCAATCAGGAAAAATAATTTCTTATTATAAAATACGCTAGAGAACAATCTTCTGGCGTATTTTTATTCTCCGATAATTTTTACCAGTACTCTTTTGCGCCTTCGGCCGTCAAATTCTCCATAGAATATCTGCTCCCAGGGTCCGAAATCCAATCTGCCATCAGTAACTGCTACCACTACTTCCCGGCCCATCATCTGCCGCTTTAGATGGGCATCACCATTGTCCTCACCAGTTCTATTATGAAGATACTGAGAGATGGGTTCATGAGGAGCAAGTTCTTCCAACCATCTTTTATAATCCTCATGGAGTCCTCTTTCGTTGTCATTAATAAAAACTGAGGCAGTAATGTGCATAGCATTAATCAGACATAGTCCTTCTTTTATTCCGCTTTCATCTAAGGCATCTTCTACTTGATTAGTAATATTAATAAAGGCTACCCTTTCCGGAGCATTAAACCATAATTCTTTTTTATAAGATCTCATAAATATTCCTCCTTTATTTGCTGCATAAGATAGAAACGGCGATGCAATTTAATTTCACATCACTTTTATCTGCTCGTGAGGGTATTATTACCGGAACTTTGGTGCCCACTAATGTATGCCCTACCTGGTAATTAGCATAATAGGTAAGCGCTTTTCCAAAAATATTTCCGGCGGATATATCGGGCACAATTAGAATATCAGCTTTACCTGCCACCGGTGAAACAATTCCTTTTTTCTGTGCAGCAAATTCTGAAATAGCATTATCTAAAGCTAGTGGCCCATCGATTATACAACCGGTAATCTGTTTTCTTTCATTCATTTTGGAAATCATTCCTGCCTTGATAGTCTCCTCCATGTCGGGATTTATAGTTTCTACTGCAGCTAAAAGAGCGACCTTGGGAATTTCTATCCCCAATTTATGGGCAACTTCTACAGCATTTTCTATGATTGAGACCAAAGTCTTTACATCCGGATTAAGATTTACTCCCCCATCACTCATTAAAACCAGTTTAGGATTTTTTCCTCTTTTATCCTCAAAAATAAAAACATCACTAATAATTTTACCTGTCCTTAAACCCCATTCCTTGTTTAATACTGCCTTTAAGAGGGTAGCTGTTTTTATCTTTCCTTTAAGGAGTGTTCCTCCTTCTTTTACTTTTTCTACTGCTTTTCGTGCTTTGTCTTCATCATCTTTTGCCCCTATAATCTCTTTTACAAAATCACTTTCGCCTAACATAGCGATGGATTTCTCTATCTCCGCCTTATCTCCCACCAGAATTCCTTCTCCGAATCCATAATTATAACAATCTTTTAAGGCTTTCAAAGTTTCAATATCTTCTCCGCCGGCAACAATAATTTTTTCTCTTCCTTTAGTTTTTAAATTTGCAAATAATTCTTTAAAACTTTTTATCATCTTCGAACCTCCTTAATATAATTCCTTTATATTGATTACACAGATTACAGAACAGATTACTCAGATTTAAGAATAGATTACACTAACTAAAACTAGTAGAGCATTTCCTTAATAATATTACAATGATTTATCATTGCAAGCGATAGCGAAGCAATCTCAAGCCCTTACAAATAAAGGGATTGCCGCGTCGCTTCGCTCCTCGCAATGACAGATTAGATTACACTGATAGGAAAATTGATTTTAGGAATATGTTTTTACTTTTTCTACCCCATTTATTACTCTTATCACTGCTTGGGCCAATGCCTTCATCTCTTCTTCTCCAGGATAAACTACAACTGGAGCTATCCAGCCTGCTCGATCTTTTATCCTGTTTACTAAAATTTTACTATAAGATATTCCGCCGGTAAGAATAATTACTTCAACTTTTCCTTTTAATACTGTAGCCATTGCCCCAATTTCTTTGGCAATTTGATAACACATTGCCTCAAAAATAAGCTTGGCATAATTATCTCCTTGCTCAATTTTCTTTATTGCTTCTCTCACATCATTGATGCCTAAATAAGAAACAAGTCCACCCTGATGAGTAATAAGCTTATATAATTCTTTTTCCGAATGTTTACCAGAATAACATAGTTGAATTAAAGCCTTATTAGGGAGGGAGCCGGTTCGCTCGGGTGAAAAAGGTCCGCCATCATTGGCATTATTCACATCCACAATTTTTCCTTTCTCAATTAGGGCAATAGATATCCCTCCACCAAGATGGGCTACAATAAGATTTAATTCCTCAAACTTTTTCCCCTGCTCTCTTGCATAGCGAAAAGCATTAGCTCGGATATTTAAAGTATGAAGTAAGGATTTCCTTTCTATCCCTTTTAACCCGGATATCCGGGCTATATCAGTAAACTCATCGACAGAGACAGGGTCAGCAATATAAGCAAGTATACCAATATTTTTAGCTATTTCAGAGGCAATAATTCCTCCTAAATTAGAGGCATGTTCTATGGGAGAATTTTTTAGGTCATTTACAAGTTTGTTATTAACTTCATAAGTCCCGGCTTTCAAAGGTTTTAGTACACCGCCCCGTCCTATAATCGCTTTTAATGAATCGGTATCTACATTTTTCTTTTTCAGCGTATTCAAAATGATCTTTTTTCTGACCGGACCTTGTTCTAATAGAGATTTAAATTGAGAAAGTTCTTCTGTAGAATGAGAGATGGTCTCCTTAAAAACCTCCTTTCCTTCCTGATTAAATATTGCTATTTTGGTAGAGGTTGAACCCGGATTAATTACTAAAATATTTTCTTTCATATTTTCCTCCATTTTAATTAGTCGTTAGTATTTAGTATATAGTGTATAGTAAAGAAATATGGTGATAAGTAATGTGTAATATGTAATGAGTTGTAGGGATTTGATTTATCAAACCCGTAAACACCGAGTCGGATGAACCCGATCCCTACTCTAAAATACCTTATGTAAAAAGTTTTAAATTTAATAGATAGGCAGCCTGTCCGCGTAAAAACGGGGAATGCTTGCCCTACGGTTATTTTATTTATTTACTTCTTCAGATCCCATTTCAAAAGCTTTTAAATTCGTCTCAATACTTTTGGGTGGTAAGTTTTCCTTCATAGACTGAATAATTAAATCTTTTTCTATCGGAAAATTAGAAGTAGCAACTGCTGCTCCGAGTAGAACCATATTTTCTGAAATAATGCTTCCTGCTTCTTTAGCTATTTTTTGGGCATCAATTACTAACAAATTATCTATTTTAGCTCTCAATTCTTCAAAAACAGAAGACAGCTCGGGATATTCCGAAATTCCAAGTGAAACAGTAAAGGGTACAATAGGAGAACTATTTACTATAACAAATGATTCTTGATTTATCTTATTTAAAGCCCTTAGGGCTTCTGCCGGTTCAAAAGCTATCA
>DAOUWX010000271.1 GCA_030666935.1 Atribacterota bacterium
CGGGGAGCAATTAGTGTTTCAGAAAGGACAGGATATATTTCCCGGGTAAGAAATATTGCCCGAATATGTGCAGAAGAATATGTAAAGCAGAGGGAAAAATTGGGTTTTCCTTTAATTAAATAATAAAAGATCAGGTAGAGGATAAAATTTAATGGAGAATGTAATATTAGAAATTGGAACCGAAGAAATACCGGCGCAGTATATGGAGAATGCCCTAAAAGATTTAAATCGGTTAGCAAAAAAACATTTAGAAGAAGCCAGAATAAATTATAAAGAAATAAAGGTTTATGGCACTCCCCGAAGATTAATATTATTCATTTTCCATATTAAGGAAAAACAGGAAAACCTATTTCAAAAGATTAAAGGACCTGCCTATTCAATTGCTTATAATAAAGATTCGCAACCCCAAAAACCTGCCCTAAAGTTTGCCCAAAGCCAGGGGGTAAATATTGAGGATTTAATTGTCGAAAATACCGAAAAAGGGAAATATATTTTTGTCTCCAAATCTATAATAGGCCAGTTAACTATTGATATATTATCCCAGATATTTCCCAAAATAATAAAAGGCATGCAGTTTCCGAAATCGATGCGCTGGGGAGAAAGATCACTGCGATTTATCCGTCCTATAAGATGGATACTTGCCCTTTATGGAAAAGAAATAATCAAGTTTAATCTAAATAGTTTAGATTCTAAAAATTTTACTTATGGTCATAGACTTTTGGCGCCCCAAAAAATCAAAATATCTTCTACTCAAGAATATTTTAAGAAGTTAGAAAAAAGTTATGTAATAGTCGATCCGCAAATTAGAGAAAATATTGTTAAAACAGATATAAAACAGATAATTAAGGAAATTAATGGAAAGAAAATAATAAATGAAAAACAGCTAAAAGAAATAGCGTATTTAGTTGAATATCCTAATGCAATTTTAGGAAAATATGATAAAAAATATTTAGAATTACCCAAGGATGTCTTAACCGTAGTTATGGAAAAACATCAAAAATATTTTCCTGTTTTTAAAAACAAAGATGAATTGCTTCCCCTATTTATTGTTATTATTAATAACTCCAAGAGGCATGCGTTTAAAATTAAAGAGGGCAATGAAAATGTTCTCAGGGCCAGATTGGAAGACGCAAAATTTTTCTATCAGGAAGACCAGAAGATTCCTTTGGAAAAAAGGGTGGATAAATTAAAAAATGTTATTTTCCAGGAAAATTTGGGGAGTATTTTTGATAAAACAAAGAGATTAGAATTACTGTGTGACTACATTTCAAATAGTTTGCAGGTTCAACAGAAAGTAAAAAAAGATCTTTTAAGGTCTGCTTATTTATGCAAAGCGGATTTGGTCACTGAAATGGTGAAAGAATTTCCAGAGTTACAGGGAATAATGGGGAAAAAATATGCGGTTTTATCCGGTGAAAGAAGAGAAGTAGCGGAGGCTATCTTTGAACATTATCTCCCCCGTTTTTCAGGGGATAGGTTACCCGTAACTGAAAATGGTATGATTTTAGGTATTGCTGATAAAGTAGATAGTATCATTGGCTGTTTTGTGATGGGCTTAACACCGACAGGATCACAAGACCCTTACGGATTGAGAAGACAATCTCGCGGGAAAATTGCTATAATCTTAAAAAATAATCTGAAAATTTCGTTAAAAGATATTATTCGGAAATCTTTATCCCTATATAAAGAAAGCATTTCAGTAGAAACTAATGTTGATGAAAATAAAATCGTATCCCAGATATTAAGTTTTTTCAAACAAAGAGCAAAAAATATTTTCTTAGAAGAAGGAATTCGATATGATGTAATTGATGCAGTTTTGGCTGTCGATAGCGATGGAGATGTAGTTGATATTAAACATAGAATAAAAGCCATAGAGGAATTATATAATCATCTAATATTTAGAAAAATACTCAAATCCTCAAGCAGGGTGTTAAATTTATCAAAAAGTAATGAAGAAACCGAGATTAACAGGTTACTATTAAAGGAAAAAGCAGAGTTGAATTTATATCATAAATATGAAAGTATTTATCTACGAGCAAGGGAATTTATTTATAGCAAAGATTACAAAAAAGTATTTCAGTTATTAGGAGATTTATGCGAACCGGTCGATGAGTTTTTTGACCATGTATTGGTAATGGACAAAGATGAAGACATAAGAAAGAATAGGGTCGCGCTTATCAAGAAAGTAGGAATATTATTTAATCAAGTAGCTGATTTATCCAAAATCGTTTCAATAAAAGAGGGGAGGAAGTAATTATGGATAGTGTTAAATTAAAACCTACTGTCTATATAATTTCTGATTCTACCGGTGAAACTGCTCAAAATGTAGTACATGCTGCGCTTAGTCAGTTTGACTCTGATGATATTAAGTTGAAATTGTTTGCCCATATTGAATCTAAAAAAGATATTACCGGGATAATAAGTCAAATTAATGAAGAAAAAGGTTTTATAGTCTATACTATTGTAAAACCAGAATTAAGATTACTTCTAAAAGAGGAATCTAAAAAGCAATCTATCGTTTCTTTTGATATGTTTGGACCAATTATGGAAAACATTGAAAGGATAAGCGGAATTACACCTAAATTAGAGCCGGGAATTATTAGAAAAATAGATAAAGAATATTTTAAAAGAATGGAAGCAATGGAATTTGCGGTGAAGTACGATGCCTGCCAGGGAGAATTAGAGTTATCCAAAGCCGATCTGATAATATTAGGGGTTTCCCGAACTTCAAAAACACCACTTAGTATGTATCTTGCTTACAAAGGGATAAAGGTGGCCAATATAGTGTTGGATTTTGAATTCGAACCGCCAGCCGGAATATTTAATTTACCACCGGAGAAAGTGGTTGGCTTAACCATGGACCCAGATAAATTAATTGAGATAAGAAGTGAACGGTTAAAGGCATTGGGACTGCCAGATGAGGGTGTATATAATAAAAAAGAAAGAGTATTTAAAGAGTTAGAATACGCAGATAGTATTTATAAAAAAATCGGATGTCCGATAATTAACATAACTAATATGGCCATAGAAGACATTGCCACAAA
>DAOUWX010000299.1 GCA_030666935.1 Atribacterota bacterium
CCGGCCTTGGTTAGTTTAGCATTAGTAACTACTGCCCCTATAGTAGTATTTTTAGAAAAATTACTTCCGCTTCTTTGAGGAAAATTTCTCAAGAAAGACATAGTATTGGCAACGTCTTTTTTATCCTCACTTAAGACCCCGGCAATAATCTCTCCGCTTTCCGGATCAACTACATCTCCAAAACAGTTCACTGCCACTATGGCTCCTATTATTAGCTCTTGAGACTTAAAGCTGGCCGTGCCCAGACCACTCTTCATGCAGCGAAGTCCGCCAAATACCTTGCCCATCGTTGCCCCGGTTCCGGCTCCTACATTGCCCTGACTGACTTCCGCATCAGAAGCATTAAGACAGGCATCATAGCCCATCCTGGCATCAGGTCTTACCCTGTAATCACCTACACCCAGGTCAAAGAGAACTGCACCCGGGACAATAGGAACTTTGGTTAGAACCACATCAAAACCTATTCCTTTTTCTTCTAAATACTTCATCACCCCTGAAGCTCCATCCAACCCGAAAGCGCTGCCTCCCCCCAGATAAATAGCGTGGGCTTTGTCCACCAGATTTACCGGATTTAAAAGATCGGTCTCTCGAGTTCCGGGAGCTCCTCCCCGCACATCAACTCCTGTTGTTGCTCCTTCCTCACAGATAATCACCGTACAGCCTGTCCCGGTTTTTAAATCCTGACTGTGCCCTACTTTTATTCCCGGTACATCTACAATGGCATCTTTTAAAACTCTCGAACTTTCCTTATTGTTCATCTCTCTTGCTCCTTGCTTTTAAAATTATTCTATCTGAAGCCTCCATCTAATCTCTTTTTTAAATTATAGCTTATCATACTATTCGATAAAATAAATTAAAAACCCTCTTTTTTATGATAGTTTTTAGTTTTAAGAAGAAGAAAAACTTATTATGCGCCTTTTTAAATAATATAGGGGTTTGTTATTATATGTTCTTAGCGGTATAGGGGTGTATTGATATATGCTCTTTTAAATAATGTAGGGGTCGAATTTATTCGACCTGCATGAATGCCGGAGGGGATCCCTGCTCGCTCAAGATAACAATAATTAAAAAAATAACAAACAGAAAAACCTTATATTGCAAGACTTTTGAGTAATGATTGCGAAAAAGTCCATATTTGTATTATTTCTACTGCTGCTTAATTAAGTCGAAGAACTTAATAATTTAGCAATTTTGCCTGCTAATTCAGCATCCCATTTCATTCGAGCAAAATTAATGCCTACTTTTCTATACGGTAAGATGCTTTTAAAAATTTACACTTTGCTTATCCTGCTCCTTTATCTTCACTTTATTTTAGATTTTTCTATTTTTTCATATCTTTCAATGCTTCTCTAACTAAAGACCCTTCATGAATTATTTTATATAAAGTTTTAATCATAAGAACCGGATCCTCGTTTTGCCAAATATTTCTTCCGAAATATACTCCTTGTCCTCCATCTTCCAATGAATTCTTTACAGTAACCAAGATGTCCTCATTAGTGTTCATTTTTTCTCCACCTAAAATTAAAATTGGAATGGGTAAATTAGAAGTAAGGTCTTTAAAAGCCTTGCGATCCTGTAAATAAGGTGCTTTTATAATATCAGCACCTAGTTCAAAAGCAATTCTACAAGCATCTTCAAGAAATTTAGATCTTTCCTGACTTTCTTTAGGACACACTTTCCCCCAAAAAGGAACTTCTACTACTAAAGGGATATGATAATGATGGGTTATTTTTGAAAGGGCAGCAATGTATTTTATATTATCTTTAATCACTTCAGGATTTTCTCTGCCAAATATTAAAAGAGTAACTATTGCATCAGCCCCTATCTCCAAATACTCTTCAACATCAGAAAATTGTAGTTGAATTTCTTCCTCTCCTTCTAATCCAGGTATAGTTGAAGTAGCCATAAAATCAACTCTAATATTAATTTTTATATTTGTTTTTTTACTAATTTCGCTTTTAAAATTACGAGCAAAATTTGGAGTAATCAATATTCCATCAGGTTCACCTTTAAGAACTTTTAGTAAGGTATTTTTAGGATTTTTAAAGCCTACAGGTGCCCCAATCATTCCATGATCCATTGCAACTACTAAAGCCTTGCCATCAGAAGGAAAATAATCTAACGTACTTTTTAACATTTTTCTTACCTCATATTTTTTTAATTTTATTTATTATTTTACTAAAACAATTATTGGTTTTTATTTTTTTATAAGAACTTCGGTCCTTCGCTTTTCCTTTTGCCCCTTAAAGAAATAAAAGTAATTGCCCCAATAATTATTAAACCTTGTATTATATATTTAAAGTACCAACGCACATTAAGCATTACTAATCCATTTTCAATAATACTTAATAAAAATACGCCTAAAATAGAGCCTCCGATGTTAACCAAGCCAGGTCTAAAAACGGTTGCTCCTAAAAAGGCTGAGGCAATTACAGGCATTTGAAACCCTGTCCCCCCGGTAGCAGGACCACTACATAATTTTGAAGATAAGATAACTGCGGCAAGACCAATAAAAAAACCTTCTAATAAAAAGGAAAGTATTCTAATTTTTTTGCTATCTATTCCAACATATTCTGCTGCTTCGCTATTATCCCCTACAGCATATATATGCCTACCAAACTTACTATAATTTGTTAATAAAATAGTGATAACAGCAAAAACAGCAAAAATTATGGAACTAACGGGAAATATGCCTATAGTCCCTCTTCCTATAAAAGTTAAACTTTTAGGATAATCTCCATAAAAAGTTGCCCCGCCAGATATCCAGTAAATAAATCCCGTACACATTGTCCAAGTGGCAATAGTAGCTACAAAAG
>DAOUWX010000094.1 GCA_030666935.1 Atribacterota bacterium
ACATACTGATGAAGGGGCAATGATGGCAGTAGCTGCCATAGCGAGCATTCCGATATTAATTGTATTTTTTAAACTATCTAAATATTTCCTGGGCGGTGCCGCCCTGTATTCATCAAGGAAAGGATAATAAAAATAATTATGAAGACACTTTATATTTTTGATATGGGGGGTGTGGTAACTTACAATACCGATGTTCTTCCGGATATAATCAGTTATCTTGATATTACTGAAGAAAAATTTTTAACTCTTGCGGGAGAAAATCTGAGAAAGTTTTATAATGGAGAGATTACCAGTGGTGATTTTTGGAAAAGATTCTCTTTAAGATATGGCAGGAAAGTAGAAGAAGAGTTATTCGGTAAATTTTTTAATCCGAGCTTGAATCAAGGGACAGTAGATCTAATAAAAGAACTTATGGAAAGTTCGAGAGTAGTTTGTGGCACCAATACTGTTGGTCCTCATTACGATTATTTTATTGACCACAGAGATTATGACATTTTCGATGCAGTTTATGCCTCTAATAAAATGGGTGTATCCAAACCTGATCTGGATTTTTACCGATATATTTTAAATAAGGAGGGAATTAAGCCCGAAAACACAGTCTTTGTGGATGATATCAAAGAAAATATCATTTCTGCTCAAAAAATCGGCATCAACTCTATCCTTTTTACAGATTCTGATTCTTTAAGGTTTCAGATAAAAACATTTAATGATTGTTTATGAAATTAGAGAATGGAGATGGTTATAAGAATGGATGGTTTATAATTTGATTCCCTTGATAGTGCCACGAATAGTTCCCTCGCTTGACAATGGCTTTCGACCAGCTGTCTTATGGAATCATGCCTTTCTTAATGTGGTTCGTTCTTCAGGAGAAGAGATCCCCCTTATTATTAGTTTAGAGCGAGGTAATGATTCTATCTCAGTTTTTAGGACACAAGTTTTTCCTACAGAACATAAGTTGGCTTCGACAAACTTATTATATGCTGAACGGTTAATAAAAACACTTTTATGGCTTCGCGGTGGGTATAAGATAATCATAGGGGGGCCTAATGAAATTGGGGAATATATTAAAAAGGTATATTCTTCTAAGGTAGAGCGTGTTTTTGATGCAAATTTTATGTCTACCGTATATGAAAAGCCTTTTACGGTAGAAATTAGCGATGCCGAAAAAATCTCTCCTGCCAAAGAAAAGTCAATTCCGTTAGGTGGTCATCTGGAAGGATGTCGTATCGGTTTTGATCTTGGGGCGAGTGATAGGAAAGTTAGTGCGGTTATAGATGGTAAAGTGGTTTTTAGTGAGGAAGTGATTTGGGATCCGCGAAACCAAACTGATCCCCGATATCATTATCATGAAATTATGTCAATGTTAAATCGTGCTGCTGATCATATGCCTCGAGTCGATGCAATCGGAGGGAGTGTCGCTGGGATTTATGTTAATAATCGGGCAATGATTTCTTCACTTTTCCAAGGAGTTCCTCACCATCTTTTTGAGGGAAAAGTAAAAAATATCTTTTTAGATATACAAAAAGAGTGTGGAGTTCCTTTTGAGATAATGAATGATGGAGAAGTCACTGCCCTGGCTGGTTCTATGTCCTTGAAAGCCAATTCAGTATTAGGTATTGCTTTGGGTTCCAGTGAAGCGGGAGGATATATCAATAAAGATGGAAACATTACCGGATGGTTAAATGAGTTAGCTTTTGTACCTATTGATTTTAATACTGAAGCACCTCTTGATGAATGGTCAGGTGGTCGAGGGTGTGGGGTTCAATATTTCTCACAGGTAGCGGTTATACGACTTGCCGAAAGGGCAGGGATTGTTTTTAATGAAAAGCAAACTCCTGCTGAAAAATTGAAATCTGTTCAGGGACTGATGACTAAAGGAGACGAACGAGCAAGAAAGGTCTTTAAAACAATTGGTTGCTATTTAGGTTATAGCATTGCTTATTATGCTGATTTTTATGAAATAGGAACTGTTTTAATTTTGGGTCGAGTTACCTCCAGTGAAGGTGGTCAAATAATTCTACAAAAAGCAGAGCAGGTATTAAAGGAAGAATTTGCAGAGCTTTTTAAGAAGATTACTCTTCATCTTCCTGATGAATCTGATAGAAGGATGGGCCAGTCTATTGCTGCTGCCAGTTTACCCTTACTAAAAGGCTCTTGATCCTAACTTAGTTTTAAATCCGGGAAAAATATTTTAAAAGTAAATTAGAGGTAAAATAAAAGAACCGATGATTATTTCAGGTAGTAAAATTATAACTCCTTTAAAAATAATAGAAAACGGTATAGTAATGGTTAATGATGGCATGATTGAATATGTTGGAGAAGAGGAGAAGGGGAACTTAGCTTCATATAACAATGTTTACAAAGGTGAATACATTGTTCCGGGGTTTATAGATATTCACTGTCATGGGGGCAATGGATACGATACTATGGATTCAACATATGAGGTATTAAAAGAGATTAGTAAATTTAAAGCAAAAAATGGCTGTACAGGTTTTTTAGCCACAACGGTTACATCTTCAATGAAAGACACTGTCAAAGCCCTAAAGAATATTAGCAAGTATAGTAAGCAGTCTCCGAAAGAGGGGGCTGAAATACTTGGTATTCATTTAGAAGGCCCCTTTATTAATGTAAAACAAAAAGGCGCCCAAAGGGAAGATTTGATTATACCTTTATCAATAGAAGTGATGGAGAAATTTATTGAAAAATCAAATGGATTAATAAAAATTGTAACCTATGCGCCTGAATTAGATATTGATTTTAAATTTACATCTTTTCTAAATAACAAGGGAATTATCCCATCTGTAGGACACAGTTTTGCAGATTATGAAACTATAATTTCTGCTATTAGATTTGGATTGAAATCATCCACTCATATATTTAATCAAATGAAAGGAATTCATCATAGAGAACCGGGAACTGTTGGAGCAATTCTAACTGAAGAAAATCTATTTGCGGAAATAATTGCAGATTGTATTCACGTTCATCCAGCAATTGTTAATTTACTTGTTAAGGCAAAGGGTGTAGATAAAATAATTATTATAACAGATGCTATGAGAGCAGCTGGTTTGCAGGATGGGATATATGACCTTGGAGGTTTAAAGGTTGTAGTTAAAAATAGTGAAGCCCGTCTTGAATCCGGAAATCTGGCCGGTAGCACTTTAACAATGAATAGGGCAGTTAAAAATATGATAGAAAAAGTAGGTATAAATATAAAAGAATCAGTTAAGATGGCTTCACTAAATTCTGCTCGACTTTTAGGCCTGGACAAAGATAGAGGTTCTTTAACCCCTGGTAAACGGGCAGATATAACTATTTTGGATGATAATTTTAATGTTGTTCATACAATTAAAAAAGGAAGTGTAATTTATAGCAAAGATTATGAAAATTAAACCGATAAGTTCATATAGTAAGATGAGTAAATTAGCAGCTAAAATAGTTGCTAAACAGATTATAAATAAACCAAATACTGTGTTAGGTCTTGCTACCGGAGGTACTCCTCTTGGAATGTATAGAGAGTTAGTTAAATTATATAAAAAGGGCAAGTTAGATTTTTCGAAAGTTACAACATTTAATCTTGACGAATATTTAGGGCTATCTCCAGAACACCCTCAAAGTTATCACTATTATATGTACGAGAATTTTTTTAACCATGTAAATATTGAAGAAAAAAACATTCATATACCTAAAGGTGACACCAAAGATCCTGTTCAGGAGTGCCTGAACTACGGAAGAGAAATCGAGAAAGTTGGAGGTATAGATTTACAGGTTCTTGGAATAGGAGTAAATGGACACGTTGGCTTTAATGAGCCTAATATTAATTTAGAAGCAAAGACTCATGTTATACAACTTTCCAATGAAACAATTAGGGCAAATTCCCGATTTTTCAAAAATTTGGATAAAGTTCCCAGGAAAGCAATAACTATGGGAATGGCAACGATAATGAAATCAAAAAAAATTGTCCTTATGGCATGGGGGATAGAGAAGAAAAAACCAATTCTAAAAGTTACATCGGGTCATATTGCTACTGAAGTCCCCGCTTCATTGCTTCAAGTTCATAATGATGTGATTTTGATAGTGGATAAAAAGATTTATCCATCTTCTACAGTAAGTAATTCGCTTTCCTATCCAGAAAAGATATGATTTATAGTAGTAATATTATAAATAAAGCTTCTCCTACAGCCTCTCCTTGTTGACATTTCCAAATATTTCCTATTCCTATATTTATAGATCGTTTTATTGATAATCCGAATTAATATTCGGATTTTTTAGTTTTTGAGATAAAAAAGAAGGATAATTAGTGGGGAAGGTAGAATGTTTATATTATGAAAAATTAGAGGGATTGCTTCAACTATTGAGGAATTAGAATATTAAATATTAAAGGGATTTAAATGAATAAGATATGAATAAAATTATTACCAGGCCTAAAGAAATAGTAAAAAATGAGCGAGTTTTGTATGCTGGGAATCATTACCTGAGTGCACCTATCATTGATTGTCAAAATGGTTCCATTAAAAATATAAATGTGGCGTCTCTTTCCAATAAAGCTTTAGTGGAATTAAAAGGAGAAGCAAATTTATTTACACCACGTTTTTACCAAGAAGGAAAAGAAATTGAAATAGAAAAGGTAGATGCTTCTAAAGAGCAGTATTATCTACCCCGTTTAGACTTCTTTTTAAAAGGCGGTATAAGAGTAACCGGAAGAATATTTACCGATCTTAAGGAAAAGGGATTAATCTATAATTTTGAAAGTTCAGAAGAAATTGAAATCTCTTTATTTTTTGATTTAAAAGATGTATGTTTATTACGATTCCATTCTCACAAGATAGACACTAAAAAGATAATAAAAAGAGATAAATGGTTGGACAACCCGGTAGTTAATATATTTTCTTCAGGAGTTTCACTAGCCTTAGCCTTTGACGGAGATAAAGATTTTGAAGTTGATGATTTTAAAGGAAAACAAACCTTAAATTTAAAAATATCCTGCCAAAATAAAAATTGTTTTTATATAGCTGTAAATTATGACCCGGATGGTGCTTCTGCTACTCTTATTCACTTGAGAAGAAAAGGGTATAGCGGAATCTATAATGAATTTCTGGATTGGTTAAAGAAAAAAACCATTCCCTATCCTAAAGGCCCTGCATTAGAAGCCAGGTTAAATGAAAATCTATTTTTTAATTATTTTTATTCTATAGCCAAAGATATGGAGACCGATAAATATCTGGCATTAACTTCAAGAAGTCCCCGCTATTATGTTTCGGGAGCATTTTGGGAGAGAGACTGTTTTTTATGGTCTCTTCCTGCTATCCGATTGGTTTGTCCTCAATTGTATCAACATCTAGCAAGAGAAATGATACTGCTGCACAGTAAAAATCCGGGAGATCATGCCCATTATATTGACGGAACTGTCTTATATCCCGGTTTTGAGCTGGACGAAGCAGCCAGTTATTTTATTCTTTTAGATAACCTGGAAGACCACTTTTTTGATGAGGCGTTAATGGGAGCCTTGGAGGGAGTGTTTGAGCGGATAGAAAAAGAGTATGACTCCCGAACCGGACTCTATAAAACTTTCTTGCTTTCTTCTGACGACCCTGCAGAATACCCTTTCGTTACTATTGATAATGTTATTCTCTGGCGAGGGTTGCAGAATTTAAGAGGTATTTTATTAAAAAAAGGGAAGACAAAAAAGGCACAGCTTATAAATCAAAGAATAGAAAACATTCATAAAGGAATCCATAAATATTTAATTAAGGAAATAGAAGGAAAAAAAATATTTTTATGGTCTACTGACGGAAAAGGAAATTTCAGATTATATAATGATCCTCCCGGGAGTTTAGGGACTCTCTGTTTTTATAGATTTGTAGATAAAGATGACCCAATATTTAAAAATACTATAGATTATTATTATTCCTCTTTATACCCTTATTACTTTAAAGATGCCAGGATAAATGAACTGGCTTGTGATCACCATCCCCATACCCCTTCAGGGCTGGGTTTATGTGGGAGCATTTTAATCCCTCTACTATCAAAGAAAGCGCTTGGATGGTTAAGGAATGCAAATATGGCCTATAGCCTTCTGGTGGAGAGCTTTGATAAAGATTCAGGAGAAGCCAAGACCGGAGTCGGGTTTGCTTCCGGCTGTGGGTATCTGGCTTATTCTCTTCATCATGCCTTGATTAAGGAGGGGAAGAAATGAAGGTAGCTTCAGTAGAATGGAAGAAAAATGAATGGAAAAGGATAAACAAACCAAAGGCTCTGGTCTATAAAATAAAGGAATATCTGGAAAAAGCGGTGAAAGAAAAGGTTGATATAATAGTATTTCCCGGATTTACGGGGTGTTTTTATCAGCAACTGAGCTGCCCGGATAATAGAAGTGTAAAGAGTATAATGAACAAAGCAGATTCCAGAGAATATATCGAACAAATTAAAGAATTATCTCGGGAGTATAAGATAGCAATTTGTCCCGGAAGTTACTGGCAAAAGGATAAAAGTAATATCTACCATGGATCCTGTTTGATAATAGATGGAGAAGTCCGGCTTAGACAACGGCAAATATATTTAGCGCGGTGGGAAAGAGAATTAGGATTTTCCCGAGGAACAAAGATTGATTTAAAGGAAATAAGGGATTGGAAAGTTGCCTTAATAATTTCAACCGATGTTTTTTATCCCCAGGTTTCCCGGATAGCAGCTTTAAAGGGTGCAGATATTATTCTATCCCCGGTAGGTTTTACAGGAGAAAAAAATCGAGCTTTACAGATTAGTGGTATGTGGCAGGAAGTCCAGCAGAATCAGTTTTTTGCCGTGGAGAGCGGATTTAATGGATTCCTGGGAGAGCAGAGTTTTTGGGGAGAATCGGTCATTTATGCCCCTCTGGAAATGACTGAAGGGGGAGATGGATATTTAAAGAGAAGCAGTGGACAACAAAGTTTAATAGTTGCT
>DAOUWX010000202.1 GCA_030666935.1 Atribacterota bacterium
ACAACCGGTCCTTCTTTTATAAATTGACTGGCCACCTCTATGGCGCTATCCAATAATCCTCCCGGATTATTACGTAAATCGAGAATAATCCCTTGAATATTACTATCTTTATTAAATTCATTCAATACTTCTTTTAGTTCAGGTTCGGTATTCACATTAAAAGTAGTAATTCGGATATAACCAAGGTTACTACCCTTGCCCATTACCTCCTTTTTTACCGCTTTGACTTCGATTATATCTCGAATTATGGTAATTTTTAAAACTTCCTCTACATTCTCTCTCTTAACTCCTAAGGTAACCTCAGTTCCTTTCTCTCCCCTTAAAATATCAACTGCTTCATTTAACTCAATTCCTTCTGTTGATTTTCCATCAATCTCTACTATCTTATCTCCTGCTTTTATTCCTGCTCTATAAGCCGGGGTATCCTCAATAGGAGAGATTATAGTTAATTGCTCATCTTTTATGGAGATAATTATCCCCAACCCTCCAAAACGACCTAAAAACATATCTTCCTGCTCTCTCTTAAGTGCTTGAGGGTCCATATAGCGAGTATAAGGATCATCAAGGGCTTTAAGCATACCTCTTATAGCCCCCTGAATAACTATATCTAAATCTATATCCTTCTTTACGTATTCAAACCTTACCAAATTTAAAGCTTCAAAGAAAGGCTCTAGGTTGTTAAATAACATCTCTTCATTAGTCGTGCCATTTGCCCTAACATTATAAAACAGAAATCCACTTATTATAGAAACAAATACAAAAATCGAAATTAAAGTAATTATTCTCTTTCTTTTTATATTTATCAAATTTTTCACCGCCAAATTTTTAGAATGTTTATATTTATAGCCAATTCATAGGGTCAGTAGGTTTGCCTTCTACTCTAACTTCAAAATGCAGCCTGGTAGAAGAAACTCCGCCACTATCACCCACCTGACCTATAGATTGTCCCTTTTTTACTTTATCCCCAATATCTATCAAAATTCTAGAAAGGTGGGCATACAGAGTAGTAACCCTTCCTCCGTGATCAATAATTATTATCTGTCCATACCCCTTTATGCTTCCAGTATAAATTATCTCTCCCGAACCGGCTGCATGCACTACTTGTCCAAGAGGAGCACTAATATCTATTCCAGAATTAAAGGTATAAGTATTAAAATCAGTATTTTTTTGTCTTCCATATTCAGAAATTAATTTTCCTTGAATAGGTAGGGCTAAAATTCCTTTTTTAGGTTTTAGAGTAATCGTTGGAACTTCTTTCTGGGAAGTCTCCTTAGAATTTTCTTCCTGTTGTTTATAAATTCTTTCTATTATATTCTTTATTTCTTGAGAAGATTGCTCTAACTCTTTTAAAGATTTTAGATATGTTTCTTTTTGAGAGTCTATCTTATTGATAATGGACTTTTTGGATTTAATAGAAAATTCAATATTTTCTTTCTCTTTCTCTACTTCTTTTTTTAACAAACTCAATATCTCTTCTCTATTCTCCAGGTTTATTTTATTATTCTCTATTCTTTTTATCTGCTGGCGTATATCATTAATCACTTCAGCATCTAAGGATAAAATATTTTTTATATATCTGAAACGGGTAAGAAAATCAGAAAAGCTTTCACTGTTGAATAAAATTTCCAGGTAACCGGTTAAGCGGTGTTTATATATCTGCCTTAATCTGCTTTCTAATAGCTTGGTCTTTTCCTTCAGTTTTTCTTTTTCAATAACAACTTCATTCTCTGCTGTTTTTATCTCTTTTTGAGCAAACTCTAAATCTTTTTCGATAGTTTGCAATTCTTTCTCTGCATCCCGTAAAAGTTTTTCTATTTTATGAAGTGTTTCTAAATAACCAACCTCTTTTTTTTGTAAATTATTAATTTCATCTCTAACGCTTTTAATCTGCTGCTCTATCTTTTTTAATCTCTGGTTTTCCTCATTTATCTTTTGACTGTAGCTTTCACTGCTATCACCATAGCTAAAAAACACAACAAACAAGATGAAGGTTAAAATTAATGTAGAAAATATTTTCTTATTTATTAAAACTAATCTCTTTTCATACATTTAAATATTTTCCTACTGAAAACATACTCCCTAAAATTCCCACTAAACTCCCTAATAACACAATTGCTATACCTATGGGTAACAAATCTATATTGTCCACTACTAATGGTAAAAAAGGAATGGCTTGATGGACTTTAGTTATTGCAAAAAAATAAAAATAATATAAAATTACTGTGGAAAGAAGGCTCGAGATAAAGCCCTGTAAAAAGCCCTCAATTATAAAAGGCCACTTAACAAACCAGGAAGTAGCTCCTACCAAGCTCATTATTTCAATTTCATTTCTTCTGGTATATACGGTAATTTTTATTATATTAGATATAATCAAAATAGAAGCAAAAACCAGGAGAGCTAATACTAATATTCCCGCACTCCTAAATATATAAGTAAAATTTAGCAATTTTTCTGCTATTTTCCGGCCATACTCAACTTCTTCCACTTTTTTAAACTCAGTTATCTGATTAGCAATTTGCTCAATCATCTTAGGATTTTTTATTTGTACCTCAAAAGAAGCAGGGAGCGGGTTTGTTTCAATAGCACTGAGTATATCTTTTTGCTCTCCTAAATCTTTTGATAAACGCTGGTAAGCCTCCTCTTTAGATACAAATTTCACTTCTTTTATTCCATCTATAGAATTAAAGTTATTTGATAAAGTGCTTAGTTCGGCTTTAGAAATATTATCTTCTAAATAAACTACAATCTCTAATTGAGATTCTAAATTTTCTAAAAAAAGATTTAAATTTATAGATATTAATAGAAAGACACCAACAATAAGTAAAATTGTAGTGGTACTTAATATCGCTGCTATACTCATTAAAGTACTTCGTCTAAAACTGAGTAAGGCCTCTCTAAAATAAAATCCCGTATTCTCAAAAACCATCTTAATATATCCCTCTTTGAGTATCTTCTATTATTCGTCCTCGCTCCACCCTTAATACTCGCTTCTTAGCTTTATCTACCATAAGTTTATCATGAGATGCCATCACAACAGTAGTTCCCCTTATATTTATATGAAATAGAAGTTTCATAATCTCCCAAGAATTGTAAGGGTCTAAATTGCCAGTTGGTTCATCGGTAAGTAATATTAATGGTTCGTTGGCAATAGCCCGGGCAATACATAATTTTTGCTGTTCTCCTCCGGATAATAAATGTGGTTTTATCTTCCTTTTATGTTCCAGCCCTACTAAATTAAGGACCTTCTTAACCTGCTGTCTTATCTCATAATTAGTTGCCCCAATCGCTTTTAAGCCAAAGGAGATATTTTCATATACCGTTCTATCATACAGTAATTTAAAATCTTGAAAAACAATACCTATATTCCGTCTTAGATAAGGTATGTAGCCGGGTTTAAGTCGAGCTATGTTTATTCCATCGACAATTACCTGCCCCTTGGTAGGAACTATTCCCCGGTAAATCAATTTTAAGAAAGTACTCTTCCCTGCCCCAGTAGGACCTATTAAAAAAACAAATTCACCTTTTTTTATATGGATATTGATATCCCGTAAAGCCTGAATTTTATGTGGGTAATTTTTATATACGTGAAACATTCTGATCATATCAAATAGTAACCTCAATAGTTATGGATTTAAAAACTTATAAACTAATTCATTATTAACAAGGGCTTTTTCTTTTAAAATATTCACTTTTTCGAGTAAAACATTTTTTATTTTATCATTATTTTCTCTAACATATTCTATCTTTTTATGAATATTTTTTAAAGAGATATTTTCATCTGTTTCTAACAGCAATTCAGATAGTCCCAAATCTTCTACAAAATATTTAACTTTAGGGTCATAATTAAAAGCTATAAAAGGAATATTAGCCATGCTGGAAAATATAATTGAATGAAGCCTCACCCCAACCACCAAAGATAATCGGGATAGAACAGAAAGCAATTCTTCAGGCTCAAGTTTTATTTTTAATACCTCAGCCTTATTCTTCATTAAAGATAATATTTCTTCACTAATATGCACATCTTCATTAAATTGAAAAGGAAGAAAAATTATTTTTGCCTGATAATTTTCAATTAAATAATCGGCTGCCTGGGCAAATATTCTCTTTGAATCCGATCCATTGCTTTTATATTCTCTAACCGAAACCCC
>DAOUWX010000315.1 GCA_030666935.1 Atribacterota bacterium
GGCCTGATTACCATACAGCCTTTTATAGTAGTATAATCGGCCAGTTCAGCTTTTCTTACTACATCCACATACCATTGTGGAAAGTTCTTCTCTTTTGAGGCAATTTCTTTAACAAATTCTATATCTTTCTCCACCGATGTTCCTCCCTTATTTAGTCCCTATCTTATTACAGTCTTATAACATATTTATTAAAGATTTTATCATAATTTAACCTACTTGTCTAAGGTTTTCTCATATTGCGTATCGGGTATCGTGTATCGTGTAAAGAATACGGTAACAAGTGATGAGTGATAGATAAAAGTAGGGGCGTATCGCAATACGCCCCCTGCAGAAACTGAGAATTGATAATTGAGAAATAAAAATCATATTTTAGTATAATTATCTGAATTTTTACTAAAAAAGGAAATATGATATTGGTTGTTACTGTTTTTTTATAGCTTGGCCTTCTGAACGGCGTCTTTAGCTAAAATCTGGGTCGGGTCTATTATCGGGACTGAGACATCTTCCTCTTTTAGGATTAAAGGAATCTCGGTACAACCGGCAATTATTGCTTCTGCTCCCTTATCGATTAATTTTTGAGCGATTTTTAAAATATTTTTTTTAATCCCCTCGGATAAATTTCCTGCCTTAACCGCATAGATTGTTTTCATAACTTCTTCTTTATCTTTCTCCTCAGAGGAGATAACCTCGATATTAAATTTTTTGAAGTGTTGGTGATAAATTTTTGTTTTATAAATACCTATGGAAGCTAAAAGCCCTACTTTTTGTATTGGGGAAATTTTTTTCCGTGTT
Source organism: Atribacterota bacterium (assembly GCA_030666935.1). Classification (GTDB taxonomy): domain Bacteria; phylum Atribacterota; class Phoenicimicrobiia; order Phoenicimicrobiales; family Phoenicimicrobiaceae; genus Sediminicultor. The sequence continues at coordinate 793 of DAOUWX010000315.1, forward strand.
TCTTTGGCAGTTTCTTCAATCATGTTTAATATTGGTATTTTGACACTTTTTTGAATAGAAGAAAGAAAATAATGAGCGGTATTGCAGGGGATAATTATAAAATCCGCTCCGGCTTTCTCTAAGTTTTGAGCGGTCTCTCGTAAAGCCGGAAGAGGGTCTTCTCTTTTTCCCAAGATAGCCGCAGTACGGTCTGGTATCTTGGGATTATTATCAATAATTATCCTTAAATGTTCCTGGTCTTTTTCTGCAGGAGTAAATTTAATTATCTTATAAAATAAGTCGATGGTGGCCTCAGGTCCCATCCCACCTAAAATTCCGATAATTTTCTCTGGCATTTCTAATTTTTTGCTTCCTTTTCACTAGATTGTTTATTTATCCTTATTTTTAAGCTAATTACTTATACTATAAAAATATATAAAAATCCTTCTTTTTTAGAAAAATACTTAGTGTTTTTGCATCACCTTCTCTCGTTTTATTTTTTTTAATTCTAAAAATATTCTGCGAGAAATATTTAGGGTACATAGCATTTCGAGATAATTATTAAAAAATAATAAAGACCTCTGAATATTTTAATTTAATTATTTAAATATCGTTGTGCCTTACAAGATTATATTACAAAGTTTTTTTATCATGGACTAAATTATTGTTTAACGAAACAAGCACATTGTTGCATTGACATAATACTTCGTGTACGATATAATTATAGAAAATAAAGTTGGAATAAAATGGATAAAAATCACACAACAAGTGAAAAAGTTTTAATTACTTTAAGACAAATAATAAGAGCGATAGACATTCACTCAAAACATTTATATAAGTGCTATGGTCTAAGCGGTCCTCAACTTATTATTTTACGAGAACTTTCAAGTATACCGGAAATTTCTATCGGTCATTTAGCCCAAGAAATAAGCTTAAGCCAAGCAACTGTTACCGATATCCTGGATCGCTTGGAGGCTAAAGAATTTATTAGTAGAAAAAGAAGTAGTTATGATAGAAGAAATGTATTTGTAAGAATCACTGAAAAAGGGAAAGTAGTCATTGGAGAAAAATCTTCTATTTTAAACGAAGATTTTACTCAAAAGTTCAATAAACTGGAAGACTGGGAACAGACTCTTATCCTATCATCGATACAAAGAATTGCCTCTATGATGGAAACTAAAAAAATAATCAAAAAAAGCCGGGAAAAATAAAAAGTTAAAAAAATTGAGGAGAGAGAAAAAACAAAATGGAAATTTCTTTTACGGAATTCTTGGGCTATTACCAGGGAATAATTTTAAAAGAATTGCTAAGGCACTTAGAAATTATTGCCATTAGTATTCCTATATCCATAATTGTAAGCATACCATTAGGATTTTATATTTCCCCCCGGCCCAAGTTGGCCAATTTTGTTATTTATATTGCCAGCATTTTAATGACCATACCCAGTCTGGCTTTATTTGGTCTTATGGTTATTTTATTAGCACCGTTTAAACTGGGATTGGGAATGGTACCGGCAATTATTGCTATAGCTCTATATTCACTCCTTCCTATTACTCGAAATACATACATAGCTCTCAATCAAGTTTCTCCGAGAATGATAGAGGCGGCTAAAGGTATGGGAATGACCAGTAAACAAATTTTATGGAAAATAAAAATTCCTTTATCAATACCAATAATTATGGCTGGTGTTCGTAATGCTATTGTGTTAGGGATTAGTGTTGCTACCTTTGCTTCTCTGGTAGCTGCCGGTGGATTGGGTTATTTTATCTTCGCTGGAATCGGCCGTTCTAATCTAAGAATGGTATTAGTTGGAGCTATCCTGGTTTCTATATTGGGGATTGGTGTAAATTGCTTTTTGCTGATGGTAGAAGATTGGGTTACCCCTAAAGGATTAAAAGTGAAAAGATAAAA
>DAOUWX010000204.1 GCA_030666935.1 Atribacterota bacterium
ACTAAAGGGGGAATGCCGGCGTGAAAGAAGGTTGAGTCTCCGATAAAAGATATTACTTTCTGGTTGGTTGCCTTGGAAAACCCGCAGCCAATACCTAAACTTGAACCCATGGAAATACAGTAATCTCCCATTTTATAGGGGGATTCCAACCCCAATGCATAACACCCTATATCAGTAGAATAAATTATCTCTTCTTCTTTTAATTTCAGTTTTTTTATAGCTTTCTTTAAGGCAAAATAAGTTGCGCGGTGGGGACATCCAGGACATAGTACCGCTGACCGTAAAGGCAAAGAAAGTTTAGTACTAAATTTTTCTCTTTTAATTAATTCTTTATCTACTATTTTTGCCATCCCAAAAGAGATAATATCAGGATTATATTCATAAATTCTAGGAAGGGTCCCATCTAACTTGCCATATACTTTTTTCTTTATATTATATTTTCCTATTATGGCTAAAACTTCTTTCTCCATTACCGGTTCCACTTCTTCTGCTATTAAAATATTATCAACACTATTTATGAAGTCTAATACCAATTTCTCGGGGAAAGGATATGAGAATGTGAGTTTTAAAATTTTAACTTTTAAATTATTCTCACTAACCACATCTATCACGTAATTAAAGGCACTACCACTAGTGATAATCCCTACCTCTCTACCACCTTTATCAATTATTTTATTAAGAGGAGAATTTTCGGTTTTTTCTTCAATCTGGTTTAATTTTTTAATTAATTCTTTGCGCATTTTTACCACATACGCCGGAGCTACTATGAATTGAGAAGGATCATCTTTGAAGTATCCTTTCTCTTTTCCCTGAATGACTTTTCCTAAATTTATTACCCCTCTCATATGAGATATTCTGGTAGTAGTACGCATAAGTACGGGAATCTTAAATTGTTCTGATAAATCAAAACCAAACTTCATAAGATCTTTTACTTCTTGCGGATTGGAGGGCTCGAGTAGAGGAATCCCTGCTAAGCGAGCCATAATCCGATTGTCTTGTTCATTCTGTGAAGAATGCATAGAAGGGTCATCGGCTGTTAAAACAATCATCCCGCCCCGCACTCCGGTATAAACTGCGCTTATAAAAGAATCAGCTGCTACATTTAAACCTACATGCTTCATAAAGACAAAGGAACGCAATCCAGCGGCTGCAGCTGCAATAGAAACTTCTAACGCTACCTTCTCGTTTGAGGAAAATTCAAAATATACTCCTGCTTCCCGGGCAATTTTGTAAAATACATTCCCTATCTCTGAAGAAGGGGTACCGGGATAAGTAGAAGCCACGGAGACACCGCCTTCCAAAGCTCCTCGGACAGCAGCTTCGTTGCCTAACAAAAAGAGTTTTCCTCCTTCTTTTTCGGTTAAAATATCTTTTACTTTCAATTTTTCTCTCCTATCTTTTTAAAATTTGTCAGTCTTCCAGTCAATTCTAGTCGTTAGTGAATAGTGAATAGTCGTTAGTAAATAACCTAGCGTGGAGCGTATAGCGTTTAGCGTATAGTACTATAAAAAAATATTGCCTTTTATAATTTAAACTTTATTCAACTTTTCCTTTAAACTCTCTTTCAAGAAGTGAGGAAATAAAGATTCTGTATGTATTTTTTAGATTTTTTAGTAGGGATCGGATTTATCCGATCCGTATTTTTCCCGGGTTCGATGAATCGAACACATATTACTCATTACAGATTACTTATCACTGTATTTCTATACGCTCCACGCTATTCTTACGATATACTAAAGGAATCCCGGTATGGTAATTTTTTTAGCTGTGGAAATTAAAGAATCTATTAATTGAGGCAGTTTTTCTTTATCCATTCTAACCGTAGGAACGCTAAAACTTAAACCGGCACAAACCTTACCTCGGTTGTCTTTTAGAGGAACAGCTACACAAGATACTCCTGCCATATACTCCTCATTTACAAAACTATAACCTTTCTCTCTAATCAATTTTAGGTCCTTCTTTAAATATTCTTTAGTGGTAATAGTATAAGGGGTGTAGGATTTTAATTTTACTCTTTGCAGATAACCATCTAACTCCTGCTCGCTTAAAGAAGCTAATAACACTTTCCCCACAGCGGCACAATAAGCAGGTTGATTAGAACCAATTCTTAAATCTAATTTAAGGGTATTATCACTACCTACACTATATAGATAAATAATTTCATCTCTATCCAGAATAGCCAGGTTGATTGTTTCGTTAAATTGTTGAGAAAGTTCTTTCATATAAGGGATAATCTGTACTAAACCGATTTTATCTGTAACTGCTGTTCCTAATTTAAAAATTTTAACTGTGAGGTAGTATTTACGATTCTGGAGATTTTGCTCTATATAACCGAGATTTTTTAGGGTGCCTAATAGACGATGAACGGTTCCTTTGGGTAGGGATATCTTTTTGCAAAGCTCGCTAATACCCAGTTCTAACCCATTGTCTGCTAAAACTTCCAGGAGAGAAAAAGCATTTTCTACTGAATGAATGGGGTACTTAAATTTATTTTCGTGGTTATCTATTTTATTCATAATGTTTCACTATACATACCTTTGGTCTTTATACTGAAACTTTTCTATTTATATAATACCATATAATTTTAAAAAATCCTCTTTTTTTTCTGAAAAATATTTTAAGAATTTTTTAAGTTAATCAAAATGATAGCGGTTTTCAAAAACAAATTTTAAAGATAGCCGTTTGGATGTGAGATAGATAAAGAAGAAAATAAAATTTATCTGGCAAATTCATGATTCTAATTCGAAGAGTACTCTACGGTTAGAGGAGGGGAATAGGAGATTTTAATATAATTATTTTACTTCAGCAGTTTCTCCTGATTTAATAAGGGCGTATTTAGTTAAAGGTGGGGCGATTAATTCGTTTAAAATAACTGAGGCCAATATGGCACTTATCATTATATTTCCTATACTTGTACCTGAGAAAACAGGATGCTGCTTGGCTAAAAGAGCCAATCCCACAGTTACTCCTGCTTTGGGGAACAAACCAAATCCCAAATATTTTTTAATTACTGTAGGAGCGTGAGAAACAGTAGCTCCTATTCTTGCTCCAATATATTTACCACTACACCTACCCGCAACAATTAATAAACTAAGTACTCCCGCTTCTTTCATAACCCCTAAATCAAAATGTGCACCTGCCAAAGTAAAGAACATGGCAAAGACTATCTCATCAATTTCGTCAATTACTTCAAAGGCATTTTCATTAGGTCTTATCCGGTTAGTTACCACAAAACCCATAATCATATTTGCTAAAATACTGGAAATATTTAAAATCTTTGCCATGCCTACGCATAATAAGATTATTCCTAAAACAATAACTGATGATCTCTTTTTTGTATCAGCAAAACGGATTAAATAGGTCATTCCAAACCCTAAGACTGTCCCTAATAATATAGCTCCCCCTATATCTAATGCCGGTACCATTATTACTTTAAGCCAGGAGATATTACTAAAACTGCCGATGCTTAATACTTCTGCAATACTCAACCCCAGGGCATAAACAATTATGCAAAGAGCATCATCTATGGTAATAACCGCAAGTAGAGTATTGGTTAAAGGACCACTTGCTTTATACTCCCGAATTATGGCAATGGTAGCTGCTGGGGCAGTAGCACAGGAAATAGCACCAATCACTATAGCCGGAGGCAGGTAAGTTTGATAAAAATTGGGATTCGGAATGGCAAGCTTAATAATAAAAGGAGTCAGAAAAGCCATTAATGCTGTGACTAATATCCAGGCCCCCATTAATTGAGAGCAAGTAATTGCCATAATCTGCTTCCCAAACCTTTTTAATATTCCTAAATTAAGAGAACCCCCCACTAAATAGCCAATAATCCCTAAACTAATTTCTACAATTACACTTAAGTCTCCGTTGGTTAATTCTTTAGGGATAATATTAAAGACGCTTAAACCCATCCCTATAATAATATATCCACTAATGGTAGGGAGTTTAAACTTTCTGGCTATAATACCACCAAAAAACCCGATTACTAATAATAATCCTACTGCTAATATAGAATTCATTTTTTATATCTCATCTCTTTCTTCGATAATTGATAGTTAAATTAGTCGTTAGTTTTAAATACAATTTTTCAGTTGTCGGTATACAGCTAAAAATTTAAAACTAAAAGCGAAA